>JAQXIB010000092.1 GCA_029007575.1 Clostridiales bacterium
CACACGCTTCATGCAGTTGCGAATATATTCAATTGCGGTCATATTCGTCAGGAATAAATACACCTCATCAACGCTCGCGGCGGTGTTTCCTTTCCCGAGAAGCTGATTGCTCATAAAGGAGAGAATATTGAACAGCATCGCATCTTTGAGCCGTTTGTTGGTATCCAGCAGTCCTTTTACGCCGAACACAAGGAATTCGTTGTCCGCGATATTACTGTGACCGTTAAAGTATTTGCTCTCCGCACCCACGCACATGGAGTGGATGCCAAGGCACACCTCTTGGAGCGTTTCCTCAGTGTAAAGGTTTTTCCGCTGCTTATCATAGCCGTAGAATTCTTCCTCGCACAGCTTATAGAAATCCTCCATAATAGGATAATCGGTTGCCTTCAGCTTGCTGTAATCAGTGGAATCGGTAATCCCAAATCGAGCGTAGAGCTTAGAAAGCAGGATTTCAATGGTGTCAATCTGACTGTCGCTGAAATCTTTATATGCTCTGAAAAAGTCTTTGAGATAAGCAATGTGCTGACTGAGGCGGGTAACCTTTCTAAAAGTAATAGGTGTACTGGGATCAATATCAACCTCATCCCCATTTGACCATGTCTTCGGCTCTAACGGATTGATCATATATTTACCGGACATGAAATCGATATAGCAGCCGCCGAGGGCGGAGCATATTTCCTCGTATTCGTTTTCTGAATCCAAACAGATAATGCTTTTGCCGGCCTCGCGGATATTAGTGAGAATCAGCTTTAACAGATAGCTTTTGCCCTGACCGGAGTTCCCGAGGATTAAAATGTTTGAGGTTGTTTTGTCCTCGGCGCGACGGTCGAAGTCGACTAGCACATTGCTTCCGAACTTATCTCGACCGATATATATTCCATTGGGATCGGTCTTGCCGGAGAAGTTGAAGGGATAGAGATTTGCCACCGAGTTAACCGGCAATACCCGTTCATACTGCGTTCCGAATTGATTGGCGCCCACGGGCAGAACAGACAAAAAGCCTTCTTTTTGCCGCAGCATCAGCCGGTCTACCGAAATTTTGGAACGTGCCAGTTCCATCGCGATCTCACTCTGCAATTCCTTAAGCCCTTCCATGCTCCTTGCTTTCAGCTCAATGAACACCGAGCAGTGGAGCAACAAGCCCTGTTCTCTTTTTTGATTTGCAACCAACCGCATTAAATCCTGTAAATTGCTCTCGGCTTCAATTGCTTCGGTTACATCATTTCCACCGGATTTGAGTTTGTTTTTTCGGGCGGCATTCTGAATAATCTTCCGCTGTTCCATGCTGTCTACCAACCGATGATAGATACGCAATGTGACTCCGCTTTTATCTGCAAGCCGGGAAAGAATGGCTTGTTCCTCGGTGGAGGGCGGATATTCTCTGATCGCCCACACACAGCGATAGCTGTCGCCTAAGATATATCGGTCGGACAGAAATTTGACCGTGCCGGGCAGGATCATGTCAAAGAAATCCTTTGTGCGGATTTCTTCCATCTGTTCCGGCGTAAATGTTTTTGGTTTGCGTTTTAGCATTTTTCCTCCTTCTGCCGTTTCGTGAAGACAGAAGGAGGGCATATAAAAATCAGCCGTTCTGCATTCACAAAACGACTGATTTTTTGTTGATTCTTATTGTTGCATACTTATTCCGTGCGTATAATCCTCCGCGATGTCTTCCACTACATCGTCCTCCGCGAAGTCCTCTTGAACATGAGTATACGCCATCGCAAGCTGCTGCAAATTACTGATACGGCGCTCTACTCCTGTGGTGATCGCACGAATACGGTTTGCATCGATATAGTCGGCGGCATCCTTGCAGGACAGCACCTTTGTGATCAGCTCCTTCACATCTGAGAGCGCGTCGAAGTTTATCCAATCAAAGGAGGAAACCAGCTTTAATTGCTCTTTGTGGTGATTTTTGAAAGGCTTACACTGAACCTCTTTCTCCGAGCGCATCTGTGCCGGCATTTTGTCGTAGCCGAGCGAGGAGCCGCTGTCGTAGATCGGCGCCATACCAAGCCATTCGAGCGTTTCGGCATTCCGAATCGCACCGAAGTTGTTCAAATGCCGGTCTTCGTTGGCAATGATATAATCCAACACGATCATTCGATCGAGAAACGGAACGATATCCTGGATGCCGAGCGCTTCACAACAGTTTACGAGATGCCGGTAACGCGAAGTGTTGTTATCCTGCTTCTGAAACTGCAGGATACGCCATGCGGGTATAAGCTCGGTGTTTTCATTTATGAAATCCTCGCATATCGAGTACGGCGCGCCCTTGTTCCAGATGACGGTATACGGCACATGGGAGATGCCGAGCCGCTGCATAATTCCGGTGGCGATCACCTCGTTGAAAGGCTGCTGACGAAACGGATTACTGCCGCCCTTGATGAGACAGCGTTTGCCGTCGATGATCTTCCATCGTTTTTTCAGATTGCCGTCCGAGGTGTTGTCGGGAGAACTGAAATTGAGACCGTCCTTCTTTTTGTTCTCTCCGAACAGGACATCTCCGACATCTTCCGAAAAGTCGTTGTCAAAGAAGTTGATGTCCTCCCAGCGAAGCTCTGATCCTTCGGGACGGATCCAATATTGATCCGACAGGCTAAGCCCGTAACATCTGACAAGCAGCATTTTCGTACTGGATATCTGAAGCGCTTCCAATGCCTCGTGAACACCGGAACGGCTTGCCGGGATAGAGCGTTCCGTCCACCAATCGTTAAAGGCAGTACGGTCTGCCACACCACGGCGTATCGGAATGCCCACAGGGAGATGCTCCGGTGCGTAAATCTCTCCGATTCTCTGTATAAAGCCGGTGGCGTCATCCAGTTCGATTTCCGCCACGGCGATCTTTTTGTGCATAAAGGTGCATTTCATGTTCGTCACCTCATTTCGCTTCTTTTCTTTTTTATCGGTTTTGGTAGTTGCTTTTAAACGGCGGAGCTGCTCCTGCAGCTTCTTTCGCGCTTCAAGCTGTCTTGCCAGCGGTTCCACTTCATCGTCACGCAGATACTTGCTCTGCTTGACGCCCTTTTCCGACCACTGATGATAATAATATACCTTGCCGGCGATTGTCTTTTTTGAAATATATCCCTTCGGCAGCTTGCCTATTTCCTTGGTAAGCGCCGCTATGCTTTCCAAAAGCACTTGGTTTTCCATGATTACCACCTTCGCTTTCAGATATATTATACCCCAAATTAACCTCTATTGTCAATGCAGAGCATGGTATTACAAAAAAAGTATGGTATTACAAAAAAAGTATTCATATCATTCTTTCACGGCGCCGACAGCAAAAGGGATACAGCCGTAAGGCTAATCTTCTGATTTCTCGCCATCATCTATCCCACAAAACTGTTCTCCGTCAATATCCGGCATCTGCTCACCGTTCAGACTCGTCTCAAAGTACAGGGCAAGAAAGCGTTTGATGTCTGCTTTCCTCATGCGCCGCACCTCAAACCCCTGCTCGGAGATTACTTTTTCGATTCGGTTAGCAGCATCGAAGCTCTGCTTGTCTTTTTGGTTTTTCAGTCGTGCGATAAACAAAAACTGCCTTGCCGTTGCCATTTCCATTTGAATGTTATCCAGAAAGTCAATGTCCTTTTTGATAATTTTCCGCACCTTCGGATTTTGCTCGGCTGTCAACCGTTCAGTGAGATATGCCTTGTTATCGTCAAAACATTCCGAGGAGTCGGTGCAGGTGATTTCAAGGTCGGGGATGGCGGAGAGCACCATCATCAGATGGTGGATTTTGATTTCTATATTTGTGCGGGACAGCACCGAGATATTGGTCGGCGCAACAAGATAGAACAGAAGCTCGCCCTTATTTGTCATAAGGCCGTATCTTGTGAAGGTCTTGATGCCGACCAGATCCTGTACCGAGCGTCCCTTTTTCTTTTTCTGTTGGTTTTCTTTCGTCACGGATCGCGCTTTGCTTATTTTCAAGCGTTTTCACCTCCAAAAAATTAAGGCACCGCATTTTCTGCGATGCCCTTGCGTTTGTATATGTGTTTTACATGGTTTGTACCGGGGAATCAGAAGGTTTTTCGGTTTCTTCTTCATTCTCGCTACCTGCGGACATTTTCTCTGCGGCGCGGCGAAGTATCTCATCAAGATTGTCTTCTGACAGAACGCCGGGGTAGTCTGCTTCAAAGGATTGTAGCGTCACCTTGTTTTCCCCTTCACTTTTTTTGATTTTCTCAAATGCCTCGCCGTAGTTTTCTTTATCCATTGTCTGTTCTATAAAATCAACGGAAGAACGCGGCAAAGCCGACCAATCGCCGTACAGATCTGTTACAGCCTTTTTGATTTGATCTAGTGTCAGCGACGTTCCGTTATCCTGATGTGCTTTCAATATTCCAATCACATCCGACAGGTCGTTTTTATACTTTCTCCCCGCCATCAGCTTCATGGCTACCATATATTCTGCTGTTACGGTGCGCACTTCAAGAAGATTGGAAAAGGTTTTGTAATACACCGAATGTTCCACCAATTTAGGTGAATATGACCTGGTTTTCATAAAATCCGTGTTCAACCATCCATTTGGCAGTTCATATTTATCTCCCACCTGATTGATTGCCTGCTTCATTGCCGAGGAGGCTATGATAATGGCGTCCATATCGTATGTTGTATCACGGAAGCCGTAGTTGATCAACACCGAAGCGCCACCGATGAGAATGATTTCGGCAGGCATTGCTTTTCCGTTCAGCTTGCGAAATGCTTTGGCAAGCTCTCGCAGATAAAGATCGAGGTTTTCTTTATGAAAAGCAGTTTCATTAAATGACATAGCGCACCTCGTTCTCGGCAATATTAAATCTTCTGAATTCGGGGATCGCATTATCGAGGCTTTCGGTTATCACGGTATCGTCATCCATAACCTTTGCCATGGCGATCACGCTTTGCGGATAGATGGGCTTAACGAGCTTTTGTTTTCGCATATCGCTGTAAGCACTGCACAGCGGCAGATCGTTTTCCCGGCTGAGATAATCCACCATTGCCAGCAGATAGAACGCCTGCGGATACTGCTTTTGGTTATAATAGCTGCGTATTTCATCAGATTTTAAGGTTTCCACAATAAACGGGATGTCGCCGCAGTCCTTTACCCGGTGGCACACATTGCTTTTGAAAAGCTCGAAGGGTATTGTTTTCGGCACAGTATCAACTCCTTTCACAGCGTCAACAATCAAGTCCTCAATCGTTACATCGAGAACCTGCGCCAGCTTATACAGCGTTTCGGCCGAGCATTTTTCAATCTTCGCCTGTCCGCTGCAAATGTTATTCAGTGTGGCATGAGGGACTCCGCTGAGTACAGCGAGGCGGTATTTCGTCATGCCTTTTTCTTTGAGGATTTCATTGATGTTCATCTTCGATGCCGCCTCTCCACAAGTGTTTCTGCCTAAGATACTCTGCGTGTTCGGGAGTGATTGCCCCATCGTTGATCTCAGCGATATTGATGCTGCCGTAGAGCTCTCCCCACAGGCAGTCAAGCAAAGGTGAGCCGTTTTTCAGCCCATTCTTGTAGGCATCGAGGTCCTGCTGCAAATATTCCGGCAGCCCGTATTCGTATGAGTGTTCTCTATCCTTTAGTGTGTTCTGCATTTGCATCACCTATACATATTATATCGGTCAGCCGAAATATTGTCAAGCGGTAAACCCAAAAGTCACAAAAGTTCTCGATTATTGCCATTCATAGTACTGTTGTGTGCTGATAAAATGCCGCGCAGCATATTTGATAAAATCGAGGACTGTGGTATCATCCATGCGAATAGTGAGAAAGCCGAAGCATAGGGTTGCCGCAGCCGGGACAAAAAACTTTAGCTGTACCAGCATAACGATGGACAGCAAGGCGGCAATGCCCAAAACAGCAAAATCCTTGAGGCTCCACAGCCAAAGATTGGCGGTGGCTTTCAGGTTTTGCGGATATAGATATGTGGTCATGATCAATTCACTCCTTTATAACAAAACAGGACACCGCTTTTTGCAGTGTCCTCAGACTGTCGAAAAACTATAAATTTTTAAAATTTGTCACGCAGGCGGACATGCGCCGCCGCAGTGACACCTTGACAAGAAAAACAGCGGTGAGCAACGGCAAAGCCGTTTGCGGAGCTGGTTTTCGTCGAAAAGGGGGTATCGGGGGAAAAACGCAGAACAAGGCTTTGCCGCAGTGATTGCGTTTGTCCTTCGAGAGCGTTGTCGACTTTGTCGA
>JAQXIB010000093.1 GCA_029007575.1 Clostridiales bacterium
GGTGGAATGCACTGGTTATCCTACACAGCCGCGAATCGTGAAGAGAATTTTGCAATACTTGGAAGGTGGGAAACCATCCTTCATTCATATCAAAGACACGGCACTGGTTTACGCAATCGGTGTGATCGATCTGCTGGAAAGCGCGAAATCTCAGGTAAACACGATGGCTAATGTGACGCCGTATATTGTAGCTGCTGTCATTTATCTGCTGTTGAATACACTGCTTACCATGCTGTTCCATCAGCTTGAGAAAAAATTTAGTTTTGAGTAAATGATTCATTGATTTGCTGTTCGGAATGTAATTATTTTCACGGAAGGAGTTCGTTTCTCTGCACAAACAGAGAGACGGGAAACAATATGCCGATAATCCAAGTTGAAAATTTAGAAAAATCTTTTGGTGATTTGAAGGTGCTCAAGAACGTTTCCTTTACCGTTAATAAAGGAGATGTGATTGCCGTGATCGGATCCTCCGGCTCGGGAAAAAGCACGATGCTGCGCTGCTTGATCGATCTGGAAAAGGTGTCGGGCGGCTCGATCCGAATTGACGGAGAGTATTTGGTACATGACGGCGTTTATGCTCATGTGAAAACTGCAAAACAACTGACCTCCAGAATGGGATTGGTTTTTCAAAGCTTTAATCTGTTTCCGCATTTAACAGTAAAAAACAATCTGATGCTTGCGCCGAAATTGGTGCAGAAGCGTCCGGTATCGGAAATTGAGGAAAAATGTGCCTATTATCTTGCCAAGGTCGGTCTTTCGGAAAAAGCTGATGTTTTGCCAGCCAATTTAAGCGGCGGACAGAAGCAGCGGGTGGCGATTGCACGGGCGCTGATGCTCAATCCCGAAATTCTGTTGTTTGATGAGCCGACTTCCGCGCTTGATCCGGAGCTGACCGGAGAGGTATTAGCAACCATGAAGCAGCTTGCAGACGAAAAGATGACGATGGTGGTTGTGACTCACGAAATGGGTTTTGCCAGAGAGGTGGCAAACAAAGTTCTTTTCATGCATGATGGAGAAATTTTGGAATCGGGAACACCGGAACAGATTTTTGTAACGCCGGAGTTTGACCGCACCCGTGAATTTTTAAACAGTATTTTAAAATAGTCAAGACAAAGGGCAGCCTCCAAACGAGGCTGCCCTGAGCGTGTCGACAAAGTCGACAACGCTCTCGAAGGACAAACGCAATCACTGCGGCAAAGCCTTGCTCTGCGTTTTTCCCCCGATACCCCCTTTTCAACGAAAACCAGCTCCGCAAACGGCTTTGCCGTTGCTCACCGCTGTTTTTCTTTTCAATGTGTCACTGCGGCGGCACATGTCCGCCTACGTGACAAATTCTAAAATTTATAGTTATTCGACAGTCTGAGGGCAGCCTCCAAACGAGGCTGCCCTTTTATTACATCAGATCACTTTGGTAGTCCAGTCTTCCACATTCCAGACTTCGGTGACGACGTCTTGGTAAAATTCCGGTTCATGGCTGACCAGGAGTACTGTTCCCTTAAATTCTTTGATTGCCTTTTTGAGTTCCTCTTTGGCATCCACATCCAGATGGTTGGTCGGCTCGTCCAGTACCAAAAGATTGACCGGCTTCAGCATCAGCTTACAAAGCCTTACTTTGGCGTTCTCGCCGCCTGACAGCACCCGCATTTGGCTGGTGATATGCTCGTTGGTCAATCCGCATTTTGCCAGCGCCGCTCGGACTTCGCCGTTGGTCATGCCGGGGTATTCTTCCCAAATTTCTTCTAAAGCAGTCCGTTCGGCGGAATCTTCCTCCTGCTGAAAATATCCGACTTCGGTGAATTGATCATGCTCCACCTTTCCGGAGATCGGCGGGATCAACCCCAACAACGTCTTTAACAGCGTAGATTTTCCGAGCCCGTTTACCCCTTTGATCGCTATCTTTTGATTGCGCTCCACCGTCAAGTTGACCGGCTTGGTCAGCGGCTCCTGATAGCCGAGTACCAAATCTTCGCCGGTAATTACGAAACGCCCCGGCGTTCTTGCAGACTGAAAAGAGAAGGAAGGCTTGATGCGCTCCTTGGATAATTCGATGATCTCCATCTTGTCCAGCTTTTTTTGCCGGCTCTTTGCCATATTGGTGGTGGCGACTCTCGCCTTGTTTCTGGCGATAAAGTCTTCCAGATGGGCAATCTCTTTTTGCTGTTTTTCATATGCCTGTTCCAGTTGGCGTTTTTTCAGTTCATACATCGCCGTAAAATCGTCGTAGTTTCCGGTATATCGCGTCAGTGTAGCATCTTCTACGTGGTAAATGACATTGACTACTTCGTTTAAGAAAGGAATGTCATGGGATACCAGTATAAAAGCGTTTTCATAATTTTTCAGAAAGTTTTTCAACCATGCGATATGGTTTTCGTCCAGAAAGTTAGTGGGCTCGTCCAAAATCAAGATCATCGGGTTTTGGAGAAGCACCTTTGCCAGCAAGACTTTGGCACGCTGTCCACCCGAAAGCTCGTTAACATCGCGATCCAGCCCGATGTCGCATAATCCCAGACCGTTTGCGTATTCCTGAATTTTGGAATCAATGATGTAAAAACCGCTTTGCTCCAGTATTTCGGTGATCTCCCCGACGTCCTCCATGTAGACCGCCAGCTCTTCTTCGGTGCAATCGCCCATTTTATCATAGGTCGCCAACATTTCCTGCTCCAAATCAAATAAATATTGAAAAGCTTCCCGCAATACCTCCCGGATGGTTTTGCCGGGCGTCAGCGTGCTGTATTGATCCAGATAACCGGTGGTAATGTGATTGCACCAGCTCACCTTGCCCTCGTCCGGCATCAGTTGTCCGGTGATGATATTGATGAACGTGCTTTTTCCGGTGCCGTTGGCGCCGACCAGACCGACGTGTTCTCCCTTCAGCAGACGAAAGGAGACATCCTCCAATATTTTTCGAGCGCCGAATCCGTGGCTGACGTGTTCTACGTTTAATATACTCATAAATCCTCCGATAGTGTAATATTGCGGCAGTGCCGACATTCTGGATGCGGCCGGCTGATGTATACCGGCGCAATAAAATACCATCCGAAAGAGAATTCCTTCTCGGATGGTATGATAAAACCATGCGTTTTTTCTGTCGTCAAAGTGGTGCCGTTTTAAAACAAGCCGCGTGTGACCCATTCCGGAATAACACCTAATTCGTTGAGCACAATCGCGATTTTGATGACAAAAGCGATAATCGAGATCGCCATTCCCGCGATGGCAAGTCCGTTTGTTTTGTTGCCGATAAAGCCGATGACCGAGCAAATAATGCCGAGCGGAAGCAGGATAATACTGGACCAGAAAAGACCGACTAGAGAAGCGATGAAGCCGATAATAACGCATACATCCGACCATTTGAATCTTTTTTTGGGCGGTGCTACATAAGGCATAGGCGGCTGATAAGGCGGAACCTGCACAAAGGTATTATATTGCGGAACAACATTGGAAATATCAGCACCGCAGCGTGTACAAAACGTTGCATTGTCATTCGCAATCGACATTTGACAATTGGGACAAACTTTCATAATAAGCTTCCATCCTTTCCGTAATTGCATGATGCAGTAACAGTGTGTCACAATAGATATGATACTAACGTCATTATACAAATATTTCATCTTTTTGTCAAATAGATGTGTGACACCCTTAAAAAATTGCTTGAAAAGCTTATTTTATGAAAAAAACTAGTGCAAAAAGCGAAAATGTATGTTATACTTGAATAAGTATTGTCTTTAGGGCTGTAAATGAAGATGTGCAGTCGGAACGGAAAGGAAGGAAGCGTTCGCCTTTCGATGAAAACAGGGCGAAACAAAACCATCATGGAACGGAATTTTGACGTTATCATAATCGGATGCGGTGTTGCGGGTTTGTATACTGCATTGAATTTGGATCCGAAAAAGCGAGTGCTGATGCTTTGCAAGCAGGATATGATGCTCAGCAATTCCTCGCTGGCGCAGGGCGGCGTCGCTACAGTTTATGACAAGGAAAATGACACATTTGAATCTCATGTTCACGATACCTTTGTGGCAGGAGGATTCCGCAATAATCCGGAGAGCACCCATTTATTGGTGGAGCATGGACCGGACGAAGTGCGGTCTTTGATGAATGATTTCGGTGTGGATTTCGACCGAACTGCCGACGGAAAAATTCATCTGACGTTGGAGGGCGGACATTCCAAGCATCGAATTCTGCATCATAAGGACTGTACTGGTCGAGAGATCGTGGAGAAGCTGGTTGCCGCTGTCAAAACGCGTGCGAATATCACCGTGTTGGAGCAGGCGTTGGTCTGTGACGTCAAAAAAGTAGATAACGGCTTTTGGATAAACGTTTGTCAAAACGACGAGTATCGTTCCTACAGCGGACGGTATTGCGTCATGGCGACCGGCGGAATCGGCAGAGTGTATGCGTTTACCACCAATTCTAAAATTGCGACCGGTGACGGCATTACTTTCGCATATCGATTGGGAGCGAAAATCAAAAATCTGCATTTGGTGCAGTTCCATCCGACCGCGTTTAACAACAAACATAAGCGGGAGTGCTTTTTGATATCCGAGGCGGTGCGCGGCGAAGGGGCATATCTGCTCAACTGTAAGAAGGAACGGTTTATGGATCGTTATGACGATCGTCTGGAGCTGGCTCCGCGCGATGTGGTTTCCCACGCCATCATGATGGAGGAAAAGGCAACCGGATCGGATCATTTCTATCTGGATATTTCCCGTAAAGATCCGGAATTTATCAAGAATCGTTTCCCGATGATTTATCGGAATTTGCTGGAAGCCGGGTACGATATGACTAAGGAACCGGTGCCGATTTATCCGTGCCAGCATTATCTGATGGGCGGTATCAACGTAGACACACACGGCAGGACCAATGTGGACAGACTGTATGCTTGCGGAGAATGTTCTCATACCGGTGTGCACGGCAACAATCGTCTGGCGAGCAATTCCCTGTTGGAAGCGTTGGTGTTCGGACATCAGATCGCCCAGGACATTAACGGTTTGGCTCCTGAGTCAGAGCCGGTTCAGCCGTATACTTTCCCGGCATATACCAGTGAAACGCCGATCCCGAAGGGGATCCGGACAGAAGTACGGCAGATTATGCAGAAAGCGCACTTCGTGATTCCGAATCATGAGGAAGCAGTGAAAGGTTTAAAGCGGGTGACCGAACTGAAAGAAATGCTGGAAAACGGCAATTATAAGGTCAACAAGGACTACGTGCAGGCGCTATCCCTGATCACGGTCGCTTATATCATTTTGACCGAGGTTACTACGCCGGAAAAGTCCGAATAGCAGCATTGGCTGATGCGGTGAAAAAGTCAGAAAGGAACAGTCATTACCATGAAATTATCGCAGTTTACCATAGATGATGTGATTAAAAGAGGTCTTGCGGAGGACATCAATTATATTGATGTAACTACCGATTATTTGATTCCGGAAGATCAGATTTCTACTGCTCGCTTTGTTGCAAAAGATGACGGTGTGCTTGCCGGTATTGAAGTCGCCATGCGGGTATTTACGATGCTTGATGATACGGTGACTTTTGAACTGTTGAAAAAAGACGGCGACAAGGTATCAAAGGGCGACATCATACTGACCATGAAGGGGCACACCGCAGCGCTGCTGAAAGGAGAGCGGACAGCGTTAAATTTGGTGCAGCATATGTCCGGGATCGCGACAGCGACCAATCGTTGTGTAGAGCTTGTAAAGGGAACGAACGCATCCATTGCCGATACCCGTAAGACTTTGCCGGGACTGCGTGCGCTGCAAAAATATGCGGTGGTAGCCGGCGGCGGAAAAAATCATCGATATAATTTAAGCGATGCGGCGATGCTGAAAGACAATCATATTGACGCTTATGGCTCACTGACTAATGCAGTCAATGCGTTGCGTGCGAAAACGGGGCATATGGTGAAAATCGAGGTAGAGACGCGCTCCTTAGAAGAACTGGAAGAAGCACTCGCAGTAGGTGCAGACGTTATCATGCTGGATAATATGGACTGCGCGACCATGGCGGAGGCAGTGAAGCGCACAGCAGGACGTGCAAAGCTGGAGGCTTCCGGAAACATCACACTGGAGAATATTGCTGAGGTGGCAAAAACCGGAGTGGATATTATTTCCTGGGGCGCGCTGACTCATTCGGTGACCTGTTTTGATATTTCTATGAAAATCGATAAATAATGTTGGAATGAATCAAAAAGAATCCGTATAATGAATCAACCCGCTGTTTTGATGCAAACAGCGGGTTGATTTTTCGACGAATAATACAAACAGTATTATTTCAATCATCTGCATCATCATTTTTCCACTTTGCAACTGATTTCACCGGAATTCAATGCTCGGATTTCGCCGCTGTCGGTTTGCACGATTAAGCGGGCTTGTTCGTCAATATCCAGGGCAGTACCGGATTCGGTATGTTCACCTTGTATGATGGTGACCTTTTGCCCAATGACGTTGGAGCGCCGTCGGTACTCCTCCATAAAATCTTGCGGGGACAGGTGCGGCAGTATGCGGTCTAACCGATTTAGAATCTCTGCGATCAGCCGATTTCGTTCTATCTTTCGGGTTTCCGAAATGCCGCCCGCAATCTTTCTCAGCTCGGCGGGCAATCCTTCGGAAGAGATATTGATGCCGATCCCGACGATAACGTAGTCCAGCTTGCGGCTTTCAAATTCGATGGCGGCTTCGGATAAAATGCCGCATACCTTTTTTTCTTCCACGAATAAATCGTTCACCCATTTTATTTTCACTTCGCAGTCGGTCAGCGTTTCGATGGCCTCAGCAACACAGACCGATGTTGCAGCGGTGATCAGCGCCGCCGATTCGATATCATATTTCGGGCGGAGTAGTATACTCATATAAATACCATGCTCTTTGGGAGAATAAAACTGCCTGCCGAAGCGTCCGCGCCCGGCGGTTTGTTCTTCCGCAACCACGACCAAGCCTTCCGGCTCTTGCTTTTGCGCGGCGGCTTTAACACAATTGTTGGTGGAGTCGGTGACTTTGAGGCATTCCATTTGGTTTCCGAGCGTGGAGGCGGTCAGATATTGACGAATCCCGCAGGCGGAAACAATATCGTTGTCATCGGTTAGGCAGTAGCCTTTGTTGGTAACAGCGACGATGTGATAACCGTCCTCTTGTAACGCCTTGATATTTTTCCAGACAGCCGCGCGGGTTAAACCCAGCTCTTTTCCGATGGCACTCCCGGATACACTGGTACCCTGATGTGCTTCCAGTATCGATAAAATTTTTTCTTTCAAAACAGCATTCTCCCGTTCAAATCTTCATATGGATAAAACAGATGTAGTATTTAACGTTGCAGATTATCTGTTTTCATTATTATTATAGTGAATTTTTATTTTACATGCAACTATTGAAAAAAAAATGATTTTGTACTATTATATATAAGTGGTGTTTTGACTTTATATCCTGAATATTTTCTGCCAAACGCTGAATAATAAATTTGATGGGATTCAGTAACAAAAGCAAGCAGAAAAGGACGGGATAAAATGGAACAAGAAAAATTACGAGTAGAACAACAACCGGATGTACAAGAGAACGATCAAGAGGAAGATTCCAACGAAGAAATGGATAAAAAGCAGTCTCAGATCGTTGAAACAGGCTCTGTTACGGCAAACGGGCGGCACTTGATCCATTGCCTTACGATTATCGGACAGGTAGAAGGGCATTATATTCTTCCGCCGCAGAATAAAACCACAAAATATGAACATGTCATTCCGCAGCTGGTTGCAATTGAGGAAGACGAGAAAATTAAAGGTTTGGTGATTATCTTAAACACGGTCGGCGGAGATGTGGAAGCGGGGCTTGCTATTTCCGAGTTGATTGCGGGAATGAAAAAACCGACGGTGTCGCTGGTATTGGGCGGCGGTCATTCCATCGGTGTTCCGCTTGCGGTCAGTGCGAAATGCTCCTTTATTGTACCCTCGGCGACCATGACCATCCATCCGGTCAGGATGAGCGGATTGGTGTTGGGCGTGCCGCAGACACTTTCTTATTTCGATAAAATGCAGGATCGGATCGTGCGCTTTGTCACCGACAATTCCGCCATTACAGCGGATAGATTCCGACAGTTGATGATGACTACCGGCGAATTGGTGATGGATGTCGGCACTGTGCTGGACGGAGAAAATGCCGTGAAAGAGGGACTGATCGACCGGTTGGGCGGTTTATCCGATGCCATCGAGTGTTTATACGAGATGATAGACGAGCAGGAAGCAGAGTCGAAAAACAATAGCGATTGTCCTAAGAAGAAAGACGGAAAGGAATGATCGCAAAGTGGTTCTTTATACAATTGTTGATATCAATGAGGTTATGATGGAAGGAAGTGAGCGGCCGAATACAGAATACCGGACGGTGAACGGATGTGTCTTAGAATGTAGCAAGCGGGCTGACGGTGATTATCTTGAGCGGATTATCAGTACCAATCCGAAAGATTATTTAAACGATTCGTATAAAATAGGGGAAATAATACAAAAATAAAACTGATGTTGCAGACGATTCGCTGCAACATAATACATATTTGGAGGAATATTACCATGTCAATTTTTGATGCGATTTTTCAGGCGATTGTGCAGGGGCTGACCGAGTTTTTGCCGGTGTCCAGTTCCGGTCACTTGTCCTTGATCCAGCATTTTACCGGAAACAGCGGGGAAGGTGCGCTGTTGTTCTCGGCAATATTGCATTTGGGCACACTGGTCGCGGTTTTTATTGCTTTTTGGGACACGATTTGGGCGTTGATTAAAGAGTTTTTCGTGATGCTCAAAGATATTTTTACCGGCAAATTCAAATGGAGTACGATGAACGGAGAGCGTCGGATGATCATTATGCTGGTGATCTCGCTTCTCATGCTGATTCCATTCTATCTGTTTAAAGATTTCTTTACCGCTGTTTCGGAGGACAGCAGCATCTTGCTGGAAGGCATCTGTTTCCTCTATACCGCGACGATTCTTTATCTGTCTGACCGTTGCGTGAAAGGAAAAAAAGAGCCGAAGGATATCACCGTAAAAAATGCGGTCACCGTCGGTGTGTTTCAGGGCATTGCGTTGCTTCCGGGCGTTTCCAGATCCGGTTCTACTATTTGCAGCGGATTGTTCTGCGGATTTTCCAGAACTACCGCGATTCGGTATTCGTTTATTTTGGGAATACCGGCAATACTGGGCGGCTGTCTGTTAGAAGTCAAAGACGCCGTGTCTACCGATATGCAGGTTGAGATTCTCCCCTGCATCATCGGCTTTGTTGTTGCGGCGGTTGTAGGCGTTTGTGCCATTAAAATGGTTGCGTGGCTGGTGAAATCCGAAAAGTTCCGTATTTTTGCTTATTATACCTTTATATTGGGTATTATTGTCATCGGAATCGGTATTTTTGAATGGATTACCGGTCAGAATATTGTGGCTTATTTTACGAAATAGATATTACAGTTCAGATCACTCCCGCCGCCGGCGGGAGCGCTTGATTTTTTAAGCGGCAGTTTTGGCTGGTACTGATACTAAAATCTGATGAAAGCTTTCAATCAGATTTTAGTATCAAACAGAATTTTTACATGAAGGAGTACGCGAAAAAAGATGGCAGGAAAAACAGCAGGTACGAAATCCAAAAACCAAACCGCCCGGAATACCGGAAAATCCGCTAAAACCGACAGCAGCAGGAATAAGCGTCAGTTTTGGGCGATTATCGGGTTTGTGTCGGGTTTGCTCATTTTGGCGCTCGCGATTTTTCCCGGAGAATCGGTGTGGCGGTTTTTTCATAATGTGCTGTATGGGTTGTTCAGCTTTGGCGTGTTTCTGTTGGCGCCCGCCATTGTTTACATATCAGTGCTTGCTTCTACGGAACGACCGATCAGCGCCGTGAAAAATAAAATCTGGCAGCTCAGTTTGCTGCTGTTGATGTTGTGCGGTGCGTTGCACATTTTCTTAAAGGGTCAGCCGAACGGCAACAATTTCATTGACACCGTCGCATTGATTTTTGAACAAGGCGTAGTATTGAAAAACGGCGGTTTGCTGGGCGCGGTACTCGGTGCGCCGTTGTGGCTGGGATGCGGTGAGTTGGGCGCGAAAATTATCATTGTCCTTGCGATTTTCACCTTTGTGATGATCTTGACCGGTACCACGATTGCGGGCGTTTTGCGTACCGCCTCCAAGCCGGTCAGAAAGCTGCAGGAAAATTATCAGGCTCGGGTAGAACATAATCGGAAAGAAGCGCGTTTTGATATCGATGTAGATCTCGGGCCGAGCAGCGTAAAACGGGTGGTGGATATTCCGTTGTCCGATGAGGATGCGGGGTCGGTCAAATCGGAAGAGCCAAAGCCGCTTCCCGCCAAAACAGAACCGGAAGTATCCAAGGAAAAGCCTGAATTGGAAGCACTGATTCAAAAGGCGCAGCAGACGCCGGATCTTCCGCCTGTTCTGCAAACCGATGCGAATAATCAAATGCGGTTGTCAACCGATAATTTGAGCGATGACAATTATGTTTATCCTCCGGTGAGCTTGCTGAAGATGCCGAAATCGGGTGCAGGCGTGGATACCAGCGAAGAACTGAAAGCAAACGCGGCGCGTCTGGTGGATACGCTGAAGAGCTTCGGTGTACAGACCAGAATCATTGATATCAGCAGAGGACCGACGGTTACACGATATGAGTTGCAGCCTTCTGCCGGCGTAAAAATCAGTCGGATCACCGGCCTTGCCGATGATATTGCGCTGAATTTGGCGGCGGCAGGCGTGCGAATCGAAGCGCCGATCCCGAACAAGGCAGCCGTCGGTATCGAGGTGCCGAATAAACAGGTCGACATCGTTACGATGCGGGAAATTATTGATTCTCCGGAATTTGAAAATTCCAAGAGCAAATTGTCCGTTGCGCTCGGACGGGATATTTCGGGAAACGTAACGATTGCAAACCTTGCCAAAATGCCGCATATGCTGATTGCCGGCGCGACCGGATCGGGAAAATCGGTATGTATCAACTCGATTATTGTGAGTTTATTGTATAAAGCAACCCCAAAAGAGGTCAAGCTGTTAATGGTCGATCCCAAGGTGGTAGAGCTTGGTGTTTACAACGGGATTCCTCATTTGCTGGTTCCTGTTGTAACCGATCCGCGGAAAGCGGCGGGCGCTCTAAGCTGGGCGGTTACCGAAATGCTCAATCGGTATAAGATCTTTGCCGATAACAATGTCCGTGATTTGGACGGATATAATGAGATGGCAAGGATCAGTGACGAGCTGGAAACGCTGCCGCAGATCGTGATTATCATTGATGAGTTGGCGGACTTGATGATGGCGGCACCCAATGAGGTGGAAGACGCAATTTGCCGTTTGGCACAGATGGCGCGTGCCGCCGGCATGCATCTGGTGATCGCAACCCAGCGACCGTCGGTAGATGTTATCACCGGCGTCATAAAGGCGAACATTCCGAGCCGTATTGCCTTTGCGGTATCCTCTCAGGTGGATTCCCGCACGATATTGGACGGCGGCGGAGCCGAAAAGCTGCTCGGACGGGGAGATATGCTGTTTTACCCGGTAGGAATGCCCAAGCCGGTGCGGATTCAGGGATGCTTTGTCAGCGACAAGGAAGTAGAACAGATCGTGCAGTTTGTCAAGCATAAAGATACAGCCGCTTATGACGAGCAGGTGATCAGTGAAATCGAGAAGAATGCCGTCAAAGAGGCGAAATCCGGAAAAGCGGAACATGACGGCGGCGGATTTGATGAGGAAGACGAAATGCTGCCGGCGGCGATCGAGTGCGTGGTGGAGAGCGGACAGGCTTCCACTTCGTTTTTGCAGCGCAAATTGCGGCTGGGGTATGCGCGTGCAGCGCGGATCATGGATGAGCTGGAAGCCAAGGGCATTATCGGTCCGATGGACGGCAGCAAGCCGCGGCAGGTCTTAATGACCAGACAGCAGTGGATCGAGCGCAATATGAATCAAAATAACGATTAAGAGCGTTTAAAAACGCTTCGGAAAAGGGAAGATTATGTCCGATTTTTTACCGGTTTCCAAAAAGGAATTGGAGCAAAAAGGCATCACTCAGCCTGACATCATCTGTGTCAGCGGGGATGCCTATGTAGATCATCCGAGTTTTGGCATAGCAATCATTTCGCGTGTCATCGAGGCTGAGGGGTATTCTGTTGCAATGATCCCTCAGCCTGATTGGCATAATTTGGAGGACATACAGCGGTTTGGAAAGCCTCGTTTAGGATTTTTTATTACTTCCGGCAATATTGATTCGATGGTGGCACATTATACCGCCGCAAAGCGGAAACGATCGGATGACGCCTATTCACCGGGCGGAAAAGCCGGAAAACGTCCCGACCGTGCCGTGATCGTCTATGCACAGATGGCAAAGAAAGCATATCCCGATGTGCCGGTGATTATCGGCGGGCTGGAGGCTTCTTTGCGCCGATTTGCGCATTATGATTATTGGGATGATGCGGTGCGTCCCTCCATTCTCGTTGACAGCGGCGCGGATATCTTGGTTTACGGCATGGGAGAAAATCAGACCAGACAAATCCTGGCGCGGTTGAGTCAAGGAGAAGATATCAGCAGTATCACCGATATCAAGGGGACTTGTTATCTGACAAATCCTGTCAATACTCCTTGGGGTTCGGTGGAATGTCCTTCTTTGGAGCAGGTGCGAAACAGCAAAGAAGCCTATGCTAAAGCCTGCAGAAAGCAGATGGACGAACAGGATGACGTAGTAGGCAGACGACTGATACAGCGGCAGGGAAACAAGATGCTGGTGCAGAATGAGCCGATGCCCCCGCTGAGCCAAAAAGAGCTTGACCGTGTGTACGCGTTGCCCTATATGCGGGCGTGGCATCCGATGTATGATGCACAGGGCGGCGTTCCCGGCATTGAAGAGGTGGAGTTTTCAATCACCCATAACCGCGGCTGTTTCGGCAATTGCAATTTCTGCTCTATCGCTTTGCATCAGGGCAGAAAAATCACTTGCAGGAGCGAAAAGTCATTGTTGGTTGAGGCGGAAAAGTTGACCAAGATGCCCGGATTTAAAGGATATATCCACGACGTTGGAGGACCGACTGCGAACTTCAGACATCCCTCCTGTCATAAGCAGTTGGAGAAAGGATTGTGTAAGGGAAAGAAATGCCTTGCGCCGAAGCCTTGTCCGGCACTGGAAGTCGATCACATGGAATATCTCGGCATTTTGCGAAAAATGCGAAATTTGCCGGGGATTAAAAAGGTCTTTATCCGTTCCGGTATCCGATATGACTATTTGTTGGAAGACAAAGATGATACGTTTCTGAAAGAACTGGTGAAATACCATGTCAGCGGACAGCTCAAGGTCGCACCGGAGCATTGCAGTGCCGCGGTGCTGGATAAAATGGGCAAGCCGCATATCGAAAGCTACAAGGAATTTTCCAGGCGGTATTTTGCGGCCTCGGGACAGGCGGATAAGGAACAGTATTTGGTGCCTTATCTGATGTCCTCTCATCCGGGCAGCACGCTGCATGAGGCGATCGAGCTGGCGCTGTTCTTGAAAAAGGAAAAAATCCGTCCGCAGCAGGTGCAGGACTTTTATCCCACCCCCGGCACCATTTCGACCTGTATGTTTTACACCGGCTTGGATCCGTATACCATGCAGCCGGTTTATGTGCCGCGTTCAGCCGAAGAAAAGAAGATGCAGCGGGCATTGCTGCAATACTATAAACCGGAAAACCGGCAGATCATTACCGAAGCGCTCAAACGTGCCAAACGTACCGATCTGATTGGGGACGCACCGGGATGCTTGATTAAGGGCGAACCCGGAACGGCGAAGAATACGGCAAAACCATCAAAAAAAGAAAAACAGTCTGCTTTCGGACGGAAAGGAAATCAGCTACATGGCAAAAAGAAAAAACAGCGGTAATAAAATCAATTGGATCATTGTATGGGGATTGGTGGCGGTTACACTTGTCTGCTTGCTGATAACCTTTGGTGATAAAATCGGGATCGAAGGCATTCCGACGTGGCAGGAGATCACGGCTGCTTTTGATCCGCAGCATTCGGACGACGACGGGAGTATGCCGGTCAAAGTGCGCTTTTTTGATGTCGGGCAGGGCGATTGTACCCTGATTTCAGCCAACGGCAAAAATATTCTGATCGACGCGGGGGAAAACGATCAAGCAGAACGTGTCGTCAACTATTTAAAGGATCAAAACATCGATAAGATCGACATTCTGATCGGCACGCATCCGCATTCTGATCATATCGGCGGAATGGATGCGGTAGTGAATCAGTTTGCGGTGGGAGAAATTATTTTGCCTAAGCTGAGCGATGCCCAAACGCCGACCACCAAAACCTATTTGGATCTGCTGACTGCCATTGCCGATAAAGGCGTCAAAGTCCGCCGCGCAACGCCGGGGGATACCATTGAGATCGGAGGCGGCAAGCTGGAAATTTTGGGACCGATATCGGAGTATACCGATTTGAACAATGTGTCGGTGGTGTCCAGGTTTGTTTATCAGAACGCTTCGTTTTGGATTGCGGGAGATTGCAGCAAGGAAGCCGAGGCGGATCTGCTCGCACAGGGAAAAGTTACCAAAACAAACGTTTATAAAGTGTCCCATCACGGAAGCAGCACTGCTTCCTCACAGAAATTTCTGAATCAATTACAGCCGGATTATTGCGTGCTTTCCTTGGAAACCGATAACAGCTACGGGCATCCGCACAAAGAAGTGATGAATCGGTTGAATAAAATGAATACAACGGTTTATCGCACCGATTTGAATGGGACAATCACAGCACAAACCGACGGAAACACGATTCAGTTTACTACTGAAAAATAGAAATGATCCGGCGAACTGTCGGAATCGGAAAGGAAGCTGAAGCATGGAATGGTTGTCAGTTGACCGAATCGAAAACGGTATTGCGGTATGCGAGGATGAGCATCGTAATCAGAAAGAAATTACTCTTGAAAAGATTGAGGGTACGCCTCGGGAAGGCGATATGATCTTTTGGGACAACGGAAAGTATCATATCAGTGAAGAAGAAACGGCGAAGCGCAGAGAAAAGATTCTCCGTCTGCAAAAGAGTTTGTTCGGAGATTAAAAATAATTAAAAGCAGATAAAAAAGGTATAATTTTCATTTATAATATATTCATGATTTGTTAACAGCGGTATTTTGATATTCTGTTATAATATTGTTGAAATGTTGCTTGTTGCATTGCGCAGAAAACAACAGTGTGAAAACAGTCGAAAAATGACGAAACGGATTATTTTCATATGGATAGATAAAGGGAATTTTGAGAAAAAGTCGGTGAATTGATGAGTAACTATTGTGTTGGGATCGATTTGGGATCTACGACCGCTAAAATTGCAGTGCTGGATGAAGATAATAAGTTGGTTCGGTCGGCGTATACCAGACACGGTTCAAAGGTAAAAGAAACGATTCTCGATATGCTGAAAGAGTTTCGGGATACGTTGGATGGACATATGCTGTCGGTAGCCATCACCGGCTCTGCCGGATTCGGCATCGCAGAACCTGCGGGAATCGAATTTATTCAAGAGGTATTCGCGACGGCAAAATCGGTGAATACTTTTATCCCCGATGCAGACGCGGTCATTGAATTAGGCGGAGAAGACGCAAAAATATTGTTTCTGACCGGCGGCCTGGAGGAGCGGATGAACGGAAGCTGTGCAGGCGGTACCGGTGCGTTTATTGATCAGATGGCGACGTTGCTCAACGTGCCGATCGATCAGTTTGACGCTTTGGCACAGAAGCATGACATGATCTATCCGATTGCGTCACGCTGCGGCGTGTTTGCCAAGTCCGATATCCAGCCGTTGCTGAATCAGGGTGCCAGAAAAGAGGACCTGGCGGCAAGCGTGTTGCAGGCTGTGGTTTCTCAGACGGTATCCGGACTGGCACAGGGACGGGAAATCAAAGGAAAGGTCGTCTTTTTGGGTGGTCCCTTGTTCTTCTTTAAGGAGTTGGGACGGCAGTTTGTTGAAGATTTAAAACTGGATGAGGATTCGGCAGTGTTTCCGGAAAATTCGCAGGTGTTTGTTGCGATCGGCGCGGCAATCGGCGCGCGGGAGTTTCAGCCGATCTCTTATCAGGAACTGATTGATAAAATCAGCAATACGGCACCGGTCGCCATGGCGAAATCCATGCCTCCGTTGTTTGAAACAAAGCAGGATTATGAAGCTTTCGTAAAGCGTCACGCTTCGCATTCCCTGCCGCGTGTGGATCCGCAAAGCTATGAGGGCGGCGCTTATCTGGGTATCGACGCCGGCAGTACGACCACGAAAGTAGTGCTGATCACCGAGGACGGCGGCATTTTATATGATTATTATGCGTCGAATAAAGGCAATCCGGTGACGGTGGTTAAGGAGCAGCTCGAGAAAATCTTTGCCTTATGCGGGGATCGGATCACGATTCGAGGCTCCGGCGCGACGGGCTACGGTGAAACGTTGATTCAAAGTGCTTTTGGTGTGGATAAAGGCTGTGTGGAAACGATCGCGCATTATCTTGCGGCAAAACGGTTTCTGCCTGAAGTAGACTACATATTGGATATCGGCGGACAGGACATCAAGTGCTTTAAAATACGTAACAATACCGTTGACAGCATTATGCTCAATGAGGCTTGTTCCTCTGGATGCGGCTCCTTTATCGAAACCTATGCGAGCACGATGGGATATACCTCTTCCGAATTTGCCAAGCTTGGATTGGCGGCAAAGCATCCGGTGAATCTCGGCTCGCGGTGTACCGTGTTTATGAATTCCTCGATCAAGCAGGCGCAACGTGAGGGCGCAGATATTACCGATATTTCCGCCGGTCTGTCATACAGCGTGGTCAAGAACGTCATGTATAAGGTGATTCGTGCGGCAAACGGCGATAGCTTGGGCAAGCATATCGTGGTGCAGGGCGGAACCTTCCTCAATGACGCCGTGTTGCGCGCGTTTGAATTAGAGGTCGGCAGAGATGTTGTCAGACCCGCCGTAGCGGGAATTATGGGCGCATTCGGAGCCGCGTTATATGCGCAGCAGACCGGATGTACCGAGACTAGCCTAATCACGCCGGAGCAGCTCAAACATTTTACCCATACTTCTAAAATGGCGGATTGTAAGCTGTGCGGAAACGGCTGCCATTTGACGATCAATACCTTTGACAGCGGACGGAAGCTGATCTCCGGCAACCGCTGTGATCGCCCGAACGGAATCTCAAAGAAAAAAAATATTCCCAATATGTATGAGTGGAAATATCAGTATTTGACCTCGCTGCCGAAAAAGACAGGCGGACGGCGCGGCAAAATCGGAATGCCGTTCGGATTAAACGTGTACGAAATGCTGCCGTTCTGGAACACGCTGTTTTATGAGTTGGATTTCGAGCTTGTGATGTCCCCGAAATCCACCCGCAAGCTTTATGTGGAAGGACAGCATACCATCCCGTCAGATACGGTTTGCTATCCTGCCAAGCTGATTCACGGGCATATCGAAGCACTGCTCAAGCAAGGCATTGACACCATTTTCTACCCTTGCTTGCCTTACAACATTGATGAGAAGATGGGCGATAATCATTATAACTGTCCGGTGGTTGCCTATTACCCTGAGCTGATCCACGCGAACATGGAGGCATTGCAAAAGGTGCGGTATTTGACTCCTTATTGCGGCATCCATCGTCGGCGTGACTTTGAAAAGAAATTTTCGGACTATATGTATGATACGTTCGGCATTTCCAAGATTGAAACGATGAACGCAGTAAAAAAGGCGTTCCAATCCTATGATTCGTATTTGCAGATGATTAAGGACGAGGGCGCACGGGTGATCAAAGAATGTCGGGAGAAGAAAATTCCGATGATTATGCTGGC
>JAQXIB010000094.1 GCA_029007575.1 Clostridiales bacterium
TTTGTAAAAAGTAATCAAATGCTCTTCCGGTGTGTTCTTGGAAACGTGGGTAGCTGCCTGCAGCAGCTCAATATCTACCTGTAAAGGCGTATTGCTTAACAGCCTTAAAATCTGGGTTTCTGTCTCTATTTTCTTCGGCATCAGGTTTAACAGTACGATTTTTAAAGGACGAATATCCTGATGGGACGCACGCTGTTCGTCCATGACAAATATGTTTTCGCTTTCTAAAGTGGCAGCCGCGGGCAATGTCACCGGAATCCGGATCGGCACTCAAAATCACTCTTTCAACTAAATTATTGCATTTACTTATCTTGATTGGTTTAGCAGATATTAGTAATTATATCAAAATTCCTGAACTTTATCAAGTACAGAATTAATTACCGAACACTAAACGCACCGCAATGCAACTCATAATCAGGTTGACAAGATCTGCTGATACCGAAGAAAGCACCGTATGCCGAGTGTTTTTGATTCCAACGGCTCCATAGTAAACAGCAATGGTATAAAAGGTAGTTTCGGTGGAACCCTGTATTACGCTTGCAACCCTTCCGACAAAGCTGTCCGGTCCGTGCTGTGAAAGGATCGTTTCCAACATGGCAAGGGAACCGCTTCCCGAAATCGGGCGAAGCAGTGCCAATGGTAGGACTTCTTTCGGGACACGAATAAAATCGGTAACCGGGCTGATTGCATGCGTCAGGATATCCAAAGCTCCCGATGCTTTAAAGGTCGCGACTGCCGCCATCAGCGCGACCAATGCCGGTAATATTTTAATGGAGGTTTGAAATCCTTCTTTGGCTCCTTCGATGAAGGTATCGAATACATTTACATTTTTTACCAACCCCATTACCATGATGATCGAGATCAGTACGGGAATAACAAAATTAGTAACAGCACTCATAATATTCCATGATTACCGTCTTACTGACAGATGGTATTTTTATCCTTTCGTATTTGATTTGGAGTGATGTCCGCAAAACCGTTTATGATGTTCCGGCGCATGAAAATATCCCAATATTTTGGAGATCATTACGCCAAAACTTAAAGATACTACCGAGGAAAGCAAAATAGCAGGCAGAATGTCCATTGGCGCGGCGGCGCCGTGATTCAGTCGAAGCACCGATATGGTTGTGGGGATCAATTGAATAGAGGCGGTGTTCAGCACAACAAAAGTGACCATATTGTTGCTTGCCGTGTCCTTGATGTTTTCATCCTCTGCCATTCGGCGCATGGCTTCAATGCCAAGCGGTGTTGCCGCATTTCCCAGTCCGAGCAGATTGGCGGTAATGTTCATCGAAATCGCTTTCATAGCGGGGGAATCGGTGTCTAATCCTCTAAACAACCGCTTGGTAATGGGGGATAGCAGTTTAGCTACCATATCGGTCAGTCCGGCTTCGTCTGCCACCTTCATGACGCCGCTCCAAAGGCACATTGCGCCCATCAGAGATATGACTAAAGTGACCGCATTGCCGCTGCCTTGGATCAATGCATTGGAAACATCCCCGATTCGGCCGTTGAGTGCGCCGAAAAGGGTAGAAATGATAATCATACAGGCAAAAATCCACTTCATCATTTTACGTTCACACCTTTTATTGCTTTTATGCTATATAGCATATATATGTGAAAAAACAAAAAATCAGTATTTCATTTGTTGAAAACCGGGTGCGGCAGATTTTAGCGTTGTACTGCATTTGAACTGACCGATGATCGAAAAAATTTTTACGGTCACGAAACATTTTTGGATTTCATATTGTGTTTATATTGTAATTCGTTTAAAATAAAATAAGCAAGCACCGTTTTAAGAAGGAAATGACCCGAATTTTTATGGTTATATCCCGTGTATCCGATGGTGTGAGGCGCCGTCCCAAAGAACATTCATAAAAGGAATCATGGTAATATGAAAAAAGGTCACGCAGCTTCTCGGTTTCAAAAAAACAGCAAATTATTCGGAATACTGTGTTTGTCTTTTCTCATTCCGGCTGTCATCATGGTTGTGGTATATTACACATTGGGCTTTTATCCGTTTGGGGAGAAATCCGTTTTGGTTATGGATATGACCGAACAAAACGCTCCCGCTTTGGCATCCTTACGTCATATTGTCGGCGGTGAAAACAGCATTTTGTTTTCTTGGTCAAAATCGATGGGAACCAACAATATCGGGTTCTTTGCTTTTTATATGTCGAGTCCTTTTTCCTTTATTACGCTGCTTTTTCCGGAAAGTCAGTTTTTGCTGAGTCTTTGGATTTTAACTATTCTGAAAATTTCGTTATCCGGATTGACGATGGCAATCTTTCTGCGGCGCTTTTTGGCGGATAAACCGATCGCACTGCTGCTGTTGTCCTCCTGCTATGCGCTGATGAGCTATAATTTGGTGTATTCTCTGTCCATTATGTGGTTGGATGTTGTGATTTGGCTTCCGATCGTGATATTAGGCACGGAATGGATATTAAACGGCAAAACCCCGTTACTCTTAATTTTCAGCTTGGCAGTAATGTTTGTGTCAAACTATTATATTTCCTATATGGCAGGGCTGTTTACGGCGTGTTACTTTTTATATCGATATTTTGCCAAGACCGCGAAATGTTCGCTATCGGATATTCGTAAAAAGTTTTTGACCTTTTTTCTGTCGGTAATTGCGGCAGTCGGTTTGTCGGCATGGCTGACCCTTCCCACTTTGTTTGATTTGATGCAGGGGAAGATGAACGGCACACGATTTCCGAAAAACTTTGTGAATTTTGAGCCTTTAAAATTCTTTACCAAATTGTTGCCTGGGCAGTATGATACCATACAGTATCACGGATTGCCGTCTGTTTTTTGCGGTACCGTCGTTCTTGTCCTTGTAGTGATTTATTTCTTCCTGCGCAATTTTTCGCTGAGGGAAAAGTTGCTTTCTGCCGGATTTGTGATTTTCATGATATGCAGCTTTCTTTTCACGGTGCCGGATACCATCTGGCATATTTTTCAGTCCCCTAACTGGTTTCCGCATCGGTATGCCTTTGTTTTCAGCTTTTTATTGATTTTTCTGGCAGCTCAGTCGCTTTCTGCTCTGCCTGCGGTCGAAAACCTGATATCAACGGTTCGAAAGCAAGCCGAAAAAAGGGCGTTACGGATTTCAGTGCTATCCTTGACTGTTTTGATTTTTGCAAGCACAATGGGAGAATTATATTATAACGCCCAAACCATGATAAACGGCTTGGACGGAGAATTCCGCTATCGTACCACTGCCGAATATGAGAGCTTTTATTCCTCGATTCGCCCATTGGTCGCCAAGGCAAAAGAAGATCAATCACAATGGTATCGCATCGAAAAGGATTTTGAATTGTCAAAGAACGATGCATTGACACTGGGCTACAACGGGATTACCCATTATTCGTCGGCATACAATAAACAAATCAATCAAACGCTGAAAAAGCTGGGAATGGCACAAGATTATTTTTGGAATTCCTACTTCGGCTCTACACCGGTGACCGACAGTCTTTTCGGTGTGCGCTACATCATGTCCAAAAGTGAATTGCCGGATTATTATCAGCAGGTTATGACCAACGATGATATCACTTTGTATGAAAATCCGTATTATCTGCCGGTGGGCTTTATCGGTTTGACGGCTTCGGAC
>JAQXIB010000095.1 GCA_029007575.1 Clostridiales bacterium
TGCGGACCGTTTAAAACTTATTTTCGTATTATCGTTCCGTTGGCGGTGCCGGCTTTTATCACCGTGTTGCTGTTCGGATTTATTTGGCATTGGAATGATGTGTTTACCTCCTCGATGTATTTTATGGGCAGCAATCAACCGATATCGGTAAAATTAAGCGGGATTTATGATGCTTTGAGCAAGGCGGATATTTTTATGACAGGCGCGATGACACAAAGCGAGATGAGAACCTATGCGGCGGCAGGCTGCCTTTTGACGATTCTGCCACCGTTGGTTATATATATCTTTACTCAAAAATATTTCACTGAGAGCATTGAAAGAACAGGAATTGTAGGCTAGACAGCCTGTAATTCCAACGAGGAGGCGATAGCGTTTATTTACTTTCACCCGTTGTTTCTAAAATCTAAAAAAATAGGAGGCTTTACAATGAAAACCAGTATGAAAAGAGTTTTATCAATCGCATTTTCCGCAGTTTTAGCGGGCAGCGTGGCTATCGGCACGCTTGCCGGAGGTATCGTGATCGATGACAGTGATTCTCCGATTTACAAGAATCACATCATCAACGGAGACTTTTCCGATGGCACTAACGGCTGGCATCAAGGAACGCGCGCCGGTATTGACGGCATCTTTGATTTTGACGGAGCTGCTCTCCCTGCTACAAAGGCGGAGTTTGCCACGGCAGTCGGAACCTCGGTCGGTGCTGACGGAAAAATCGACACAGTTAAAAATGACGGTACAAAATATACGGGTCCAAAATACAACAACCCGATCTGGACAGTGAAGGATGTTTCCGGCACTGATTTTGATACCGTTTACGGCAAAGCGCTTCATAAGGATAACGGCGAGGATAACGGCGCAGAGGATGCTTTCCGCGCAATTGTAGATGTCAACAGCAATAGCAGATTAGGTGATTATAACGGCGTTTATCAGGACATTGAAGGTTTGAAACCGAATACCCGTTATATGCTCTATTTTGAAGTGGCTACCAAAGAGGCAAACACCGACGGTTCTGCAAACGCGGCGATGGTCAAAGTATATGCAAAAAGTAAGGGTCTGGTAACTGACTTTACCGCTAATAACAACGGTAATGCTCAGAAAGGCTCCGGACTGCTTGACGAAAACAAATGCTCAACCAATACCGCATGGACATGGACAGCGTTCCGGAAAGAATTTACTACCACTGCGGATGAAAATGAGGTTTATCGTCTGTGGATACAGGGGGCAGACGCCTATTTTGACAACTTTACTCTGGTAGAAGCACCGATGAGCATGAATCTGCTGACAAACGGCGATTTTGAGGATACCAAGGGTGTTACCGGTACCGATCTTAAGGACGGCACATCGGTTACCAAGCTCGGTATTGCCGGCTGGACTCCTACCACCAGACTCAACGAGACCGATAAATATACATGGGCTACGACCAGAATGATAAATGTTGTTAAGAACGCGTCTGACGCACATTCCGGAAGCACCTATATCTCTTATGCGTATGATGAAGAATTTTCCAATTATGTCGATCAGTCCGATGATATGAAGGATCGCGGCAGATATCCCGGCTTTGCACAGGATGTTACTGTTAACGCGAGCAAAGCGTATACTCTTTCTTTCTGGTTCAGAAACGAAGGCGTCTCTGCGGCTAATGTGAAAGTTGTGGATGTTGCTACATTGGATCCGGGTAACAGCTCAAACACCAATAAATTTGTGAACGAACAGAAAGTTGCTACTCCGGGAGAGTGGACTTATTTTGAAAAAACCTTTACGCTCGATACCATTGACTATACCACTCCATTTACCCCTACGGTAGATGAAAACGGAAATACGACTATCCGCGTTTACATTCAGGGCACCCAGGGTAATGACATGTCGTGTGATTATGATGATATTGCATTGTATGAGGCGGTAGCTTCTTCTTATACTGACCAAACCTCCGGTGTGTCGGTTGATCTTTTAAGAAGCAACCCGTATGATTATTATGCTGTGAAAGATGCACAGACCGGTGCGGTGACTGTTAATGATATTCCTACGGCAATGACGGTTTCTACTAAAAATGAAATCTTTTCTATCAGCTTTACCGATGCAGACGGTGCGTATGATATGACCGGCAGGAAGGTTAAAATTTCACTGCCGAGAGCAGCAAGCGGCACACTGAAGTATTATGACAGCGCCGATAAGACCTGGTATGATGTTGAAGCCAATGATGTGATTGCAGTCGGTGATCGCGATGTGTTCACGGTGGAGAGTGTAGATACGCTT
>JAQXIB010000096.1 GCA_029007575.1 Clostridiales bacterium
CTTGGATTTTCATAATCAGTGCATGTTCCTTTCTTTTATGATAATATCTTCAATCTATGATTTCAGTCACGTTCCAATGGTTATTAACACCGCCGCTTGTAAGCGGCATTTCGACAGAGCCGAAACCGCGCAAAGCCCCACTCGACTTGCAGTTGGCTGAAATCTATGATTTCGGTCACGTTCCATTGGTTATTATAACACAAACCACTGGCGCAGCGGAGCGAGCAGTGTTTCAATGTTCTTGAGAACGTTCGAAATCTATGATTTCGGTCACGTTCCAAGGTTATTATAACATAAACGGTCTTTGCAATGCAATATCCGTTTATTTACAAAAACAGATAAATACTTGATTGTAGTAAGAATAACGGATATAATAAGTAATGTCTGCTGAACATTCAGCAAAAAACAGAAATAACGGAGTATCATATCAACTGCTTGAAAGGAATGACAATTGTGATGATTCAAATAGTCGCAAAATTTAATGTACAGAGCAATAAGGAAGAACTCTTTTTGAAATATGCGTCAGAATTGATCAAAGCCAGCAGGAAAGAAGAAGGCTGTATTTCCTATATTCTGCATCAGGATATCAATCATAAGAATACTTATACTTTTATGGAAGTGTGGAAGGATCAAGAGGCGATCGATCTTCATAATCAATCCGATCATTTTCGGGCTTTTTGTGCGAAAGTCAAGGAGTGTCAGGCGGGTCCCGCAGATGTCGCTTTATATCGGGAAGTGGACTGCTAAAGTGAAAAACTCTGTTTTACAATTAGATGGGGCAACCTTTGAAGTGCTTGTGGTGCGTAAAAAGATCAAAAATATGTATCTGCGCGTTAAACCGGACGGGCAGGTGGCTGTTTCAGCGCCATTACGTATATCAGACAAGCATATCATCGATTTTATCCGTTTGAAAAAAAGCTGGATCATCAAGCAAATACAAAAGCAGGACACACGACGTCAGAGTACGGCTGCTCCTAACACGGTTTGGTGGTTGGGCAGTATCAAGCCCATTTTGGTGGAAGTAGGAGCAAGAAATACAGCTGAGATGCGTGGTAATGCGATCTGTCTTACAGTCAAGGATAGAAACAGCAAGGAAATGCGTGATGATGTGTTGGAACAATGGATGCGCAAGCAGGCTGCCGTGATTTTTAACGAGCAGATGAATCGGATCTTTCGTCAGGTGTTTGCAGGATATGATATCCCGATGCCGAAATTGTATCTGCGTAAAATGAAAACGCTTTGGGGAAGCTGTACGCCATCTAAAAATAAAATCACCTTAAATACCGAGCTGATCAAATATGATATTCGATATATTGAATATGTTGTGCTGCATGAACTGACGCATCTGCTATATATTCATCACGATGATGATTTTTATGGCTTTCTGTCGTTGCATATGCCCGATTGGAAAGCCAGAAGAACCGAACTCAACAACCATTCCGGAAGAGTGGAATTCTGATATGACGAAAAAGGAGTATTACCGGTATGAATTACACCATTGAAAACCAACGATTGAGCATTTCGGTATCTGACGACGGAGCAGAACTGAAGCATATGATTTATAAGCCGCAGCAATGCGAGTTGCTGTGGCAGCCGGATGAAAAGATATGGAACGGACAATCGCCCATTTTGTTTCCGATCGTCGGCAGGCTGTGGCAGGACAAATATGCGGTCGGACAGCAGGAATTTCTACTGCCGAAACACGGATTTGCCAGAAAAAGCCGATTTGAAATGACGGAATCTACTCGAGATATGCTTCGCTTTACCTTGAAATCCAGTGAGAGTACAAAGCGACAATATCCGTTTGAGTTTGAATTGAACGCCGTTTTTCGGTTGGCAGAAGATCGCTTAAAAATATGCTATCAGGTATTCAATACAGGCAGCGATGAAATGTGGTTCGCAATAGGCGGTCATCCGGGATTTCAGTGTCAGATGGGCGATCGGATCTTATTTGAATATCCGGAAAAGCTGATCACTGCGCTGATGGATACAGAAGGGTATTTGGAGCTGGAAACAAAAATCATCTCGGAAGACGGGATGATTATCGTTACTGACGAGAGCTTTCTGCATGACGCATATATGTTTCATAAACCAAAGTCAAGCTTTGTCACCCTCACAAAGCAGGAATCGACTCCTGACATTCGTGTCACCTTTTATGACGCCGAGTATCTGGGAATTTGGGCAAAGCCCGGTGCGCCTTATGTCTGCATTGAACCGTGGACCGGTATTAATGATGTGCGCGGAAGAGTGGGACAACTAAAAGATAAAGCGCATATGCTTCCGTTGGCGGCAGGAGAACAGTACGAATTTTGCTATGATATTCAGGTGCTGCCGAAAAAAGCATAAAAACAGTATAATTTAAGTTTTTCACAGATAAAATTCCTGTTTGATAAGTTTTGGTAAAAAAAGATATCCTTTGCGAGCGAAATAAAGTGATAAACAAAGCGGAGCAGAATTTCTGCTTTTCTCAGACTGTCGAAAAACTATAAGTTACAGTCCCTTTTAATGGAGAAACCGAGGACATGTGCATCGGTTTCGACCTCGACAATCCGCGTCGCAACGCGGATTGTGGGGTGAGGCTGGGAGAGGGGAAAGTCCCCTTTCCCAGAGCGTTGTCGACTTTGTCGACACGCTCAGCGGCGCAGAATTTCTGCTTTGCTTTTTAACGACTAAAATTCAGTAATATAGTTTCTAATATCAGTGCAAATGATATCTTGTAAGGGCATTATTTCATAATATTTATTATCAACAGCGTTATAGCTAAACCGTTTGGTCTGTTTCATATATCCTCTTTTGCTGAAAAATATAAAGGAATCCAAATCATCGGTATCAATGTTTTTCTGATTTTATTCCAAATTATGTGATTCAATTTCTACCGATATTCGACACTTCAGGCATTGTCAGAAAGTGTCTTTTTTTGTATAATAGGATTGCAGGAAAGAGGGTGAGAATGCATGAATGATTACGTTTTTGGAAATAAAATTATGGAGCTGAGGAAAAGTCTAAATCTTTCCCAGAGCGAACTTGCCGAAAAAGTTGGTGTCACCAACAAGGCGGTGTCAAAATGGGAAAACGGGAAATCAAAGCCGACAACGAATGTAATTAGACAACTGGCATCACTTTTCAAGCTTGATGTTGAAGAACTGTTGTGCATGAGAAAAGAGGCAAGAAAGATGGAAATTTCAAAGATTGTGATTACCGGTGGTCCGTGTGCGGGCAAATCCACAGCAATGAGCTGGGTGCAGAACGCTTTTACCCAGATGGGATATACCGTTTTGTTTGTTCCGGAAACCGCCACGGAACTGATCACCGGAGGCGTGGCCCCCTGGACCTGCAAAAGCAATGTTGACTATCAGAAATGTCAGATGAAGCTGCAGATGGAAAAGGAAAAGGTATTTGAACAGGCAGCCCATGCCATGATGGCAGATAAAGTGCTGCTTGTATGTGACCGGGGCATTCTTGACAATAAAGCTTATATGGATGATCTTGAATTTGCAGAAGCAGTTCAGTTCATTCAGTCCAATGAAGTTGAGCTGCGGGACAGCTATGATGCGGTATTTCACCTGGTTACTGCGGCAAAAGGGGCGGAAGAGTTTTATACAACTGCAAATAACGCAGCCAGAACCGAGACCGTGGAAGAAGCGGCAGCATTGGATGATAAACTGATTTCCGCATGGACCGGCCATCCGCATTTCCGGGTGA
>JAQXIB010000097.1 GCA_029007575.1 Clostridiales bacterium
TTGCCTTTTGGATAAAAAATGTAGCCGGACGCGCGTGTAAACCGACCTGATTCTGAACAGTCACTTCATTCACGTACATAATCTACTCCCCTATACCTTTCATAATACCCCAAAGATCTTTCCTAAGTGATGATACTAATAATATTATATCATAGAAAAAAACTTCGTCAATGACATTTTGTATATAAATTTAAACAAATTCGGATTTTTCTTAGTTATTCCAATTCAAGATGAAAATAAAAGCATCAAGTTGTACATGTTATATAAAAAGTTTTCAACATTGTTGTAACAGTACACGGAATTAGTAGACATTTTACGATTCCTCATCGGATCGCTGTTTTTGAAACGCTTCCAGATATTTTTGGTCTGATGCGGACAATTCGCATTGAGCGAGCATGTCGGGCCGTTTCAGCAACGTTCGTTCCAGCTCTTTTTCTCTCCGCCAACGGCTGATGTTGGCATGGTGTCCGGACAACAGCACTTCCGGCACCCGCTTATCCCGCCATACCTCCGGACGAGTATATTGCGGATATTCCAGCAATCCGTTATAATGGCTTTCTTCTTCGTAACATTCCGCCGAAGCAAGTACGCCGTCACATAGCCGCACCACGCTGTCAACCAGCACCAACGCCGCAAGTTCTCCGCCGGTCAGCACATAATCCCCGATCGAAATCTCCTCATCCACTATTTCCTCTAAAACCCGCTCATCAACGCCTTCATAATGCCCGCAAAGCAAAAACAAATGCTGATGCCGGGCTAAAGCAAGACATTTTTTTTGTTTGAGCGGTGTACCTTGCGGCGACAGATAAATCACATATGGCTTCGAGCCCGCCTGCTCTGCAACTGCCTCATAACAGCGAAAAATCGGTTCCGCCTGCATGACCATTCCCATTCCGCCGCCGTAAGGCGTATCATCGACGCGGTTATGTTTATCTTGTGTATAGTCCCGGATATTATGACAGTAAAGTGTTACCAATTCATTTTTGCGGGCGCGTCCGATAATACTCTCGTTCAGCACCGTTTCGCACATATCCGGAAACAAAGTGGCTATATCAATCCTCATCATCAAATAATCCTTTCAGCGGACGGATCAGCATCGTTTCGTTATCGACATCGGTTTGGAGAATCACCTCGCTGATGGCGGGTATCAATCGTTTTATGCCGTCCGCTCCGGTGATCTCATATACGTCATTTGCCCCTGTTTGCATGACATCGGTCAGCTTGCCGTAAACTTTTTCGGGGCAATCCGCATCCATCACCGTCAATCCGATCAAATCCTGTATAAAGTAATCATGCTCGCCCAATTCCAAATCATCGCGGTTTATAAATAGAATTTTATTCCGCAATTGCTGAGCCGCTTCCACGGTCGTAACTCCATCTATTTGTAAAATCACCACATTTTTGTGTACCCTGCCGTCCAAAACAGTAAGCGGACTTTTTCCTTTGCTGTCATAGTAAAGAATATCCGCGTCTGCCAGCATTTCAGCATCATCACACCATGCCTGACAGCGTACTTCTCCATGGATTCCATGAGTGGCAACGATTTTTCCGATTTCCAAAAATTGTTTTTTCACCTGACTGCCCATTCCTTTCCCGAGCCCGATATCATACTTGCAAAACCGCACAACAGAAATGACACAATAACAGCAATGCCCTTCGGCACAAGCCGAAAGGCATTTACCTGACATTGTGTACATCAGTCGATTTCAACCGCAATTTTCTCATTCGTGCGGTTTGCACCGGCACGCATCACAACACGAATCGCTTTCGCAATTCTGCCCTGTTTGCCGATCACTCTGCCCATATCGTCCGGTGCAACATGCAGATGGTATACAATGACGCCTTCTGCATTCGGCTCATCTACGGTTACGGTCACAGAATCCTTATCGTCAACCAGACCTCTGGCTATGGTAACTAACAAATCTTTCATGACGAAATCTCCATCATTCTAAAGTTTGCGGATAAACCCGAATCTCCTTAGTCATTGTTTTTCAACAATTTCTTCACGGTGTCGGTCGGTTGTGCACCATTTGCAATCCATTTTTGTGCTTTTTCCATATCGATTTTCACAACGGAAGGCTCTTTGGTAGGATCGTAATATCCCAACTCTTCAATAAACCGACCATCTCTCGGATATCTGGAATCTGCAACAACAATACGGTAAAAAGGAGCTTTTTTAGCACCCATACGGCGTAATCTAATTTTAACAGCCATCTCACTGTCACCTCCTGTAAAAAAATTATATCTCACCAAACAAAAGCTTGGAAAATACCGTT
>JAQXIB010000098.1 GCA_029007575.1 Clostridiales bacterium
TACGCAAGCGAAACCAGCGATTGAAACTGTCCTTTACTTGTTCCGGTCCCCGAAAAAATATATAGCAGATTTCCTTCTTCGTCATAGGTAAATATTTTGTTACGTTTGCTATCCACAAGACTAAACAACTGGTTGTGACAAACCGCTACATCTTGAATTTGGGAACCTCCGTATATATCTCCTGTTCCGAATATGATTTTGACATCCCCGACAGGCGGGAAAAAACCACTTCGTGTCATGACATCAACGCCTGTCGAATTCAACTTCTTTATCGGCGAATGGACAGCACTCAAAGAACGAGAATTCACCAATGATTGTAATGTTCCTTGATCTAATGTAGCATCTGTGACATACAAAAAGCCTTCTTGATCCATTGCAATGTTGCTGTATTCTGCCGGAATCGTAGCTCTTAAACGTGCTTTTTGCTCTTTACTCATAAACAAACGCCAAAATAAATCCAACAACTTCGGAGTGGTATTCTGGGCTCCTATGAAACCTGTAAACACTCCGTTTTCATCAAAAGTCATGACCCCGCTTGTATTATGTAATGAAACAACATAACTCCGTCCGCGTTTATCTACCACCAGAGAATAAGGCTGAAAAGTGAATCCTTCTGAAATTCCATGTCCCTGCGGACTGATAATTTTCCCCCTAAAGGTACTATCTGTATTCAGAATCACGACCTGTTGATTATCAGTATCTGCTATGTAAATCGTTCCGTCTTCTGTCACAAACACACCGGAAGGAGACAGAAAGTTTTGTACCTGCCCTTGTTCGTCGGTATATTGGGTAATGCTGCGTTGATATTTCAACGCTTCATCTAATACCAAAATCCGATGATTCCCCGTATCAGCCAAGTAAACACTTCCATCCGGTGCCACGAATACATCTTGTGGTTGTTTCATCGCACCGCATTCCTCTGAAAAGAAATCGATAATCTGATCAGGAAGATACGCGTCCGGTGAGGCTACTTCTTCTCCCTCGTAGGAATAAGTATATGTTTCATAGGAAGCTGCCTGTACCGACACCCCTATGCAGAATAAAAATAGCATTACTACTCCGGGAATACAATGCTTACATATTTTTCGAAACATGAACTGAACTCCTTTTCTATCGGCATATATACTCTTTCTATATCAGCCTTTCATACCTGATGTGGACATCGTTTCCACTACATTGCTTTGTACCAATATGAATAGCAAAATCGGCACAATTAACATGACAACTGTCGCAGCAGCGCTGACGCCGGTACGCGCAATACCGCCTGCAACGATCTGCGAAAGAGCATAGTTTAAGGTTTTCAAATGTTCTGAATAGATATACATCGTAGAACCGGTGTTCCAGAGTCCTTGAAACGAAAAAATTATCAGTGTCAGCCAAGCCGGTTTTACCATCGGCATGACAATACGAAAAAACATACGCATCTCTGATGAACCGTCGATTCGCGCTGCTTCCAAAATCTCATCCGGCACCATCTGCTCCATAAACTGTTTCATCAAATACATTCCTAACGGAGAAGCAAATGCCGGTATGATCAGCGCCCAATAGGTATCCATCATACCCAATTTGGAAATCAACAAAAAGTTAGGGACCTGTGTTACAACCGTGTTAAACATCAATGCCGTTACAACCATGGTAAACATTGCTTTTCCGCCGGGAATATTATGTTTGGTAAAAGCATAGGCACACATAGAAGAAAGTATCACATGGCCAAATGTACCAACCACTGCCACAAACACTGTATTAAAGATATAACGTCCAAAAGGGACTCGAGAATCGCCCATATAGCGCATCAAGTCTGCAAAGTTATCTGTTGTGGGATTAATCGGTAAAAAGCGCGGAGGAAATATCCAAAATTCATCAAGGGGCTTTAATGATGCCGAAATAGTAAACACCATTGGTAATACCATAAAAATGCCGAAAAAGATTAATATAATATTGATAATACTGTTGCCTGCCCATGATCGATTCAGTCGCTTTTTTAAAATTTTCGCTTTCGACA
>JAQXIB010000099.1 GCA_029007575.1 Clostridiales bacterium
CCGGCTTCAACAGCACGTTTTTCTTCGGTCTGTGCTTTGCTCATACCGATTTTAATACCGTGGTTGATACAAGGAGCATAAGCAATAATAAGAGAAGGACCGTGATAGCTTTCTGCCTCAACAAATGCCTTCATACACTGATTGTAATCAGCACCCATAGCAACCTGAGCAACATAAACATAACCATAGCTCATTGCAATCTGAGCCAAATCTTTCTTCTTGACCTCTTTACCGGATGCTGCAAACTGTGCAATCGCACCGGTAGGAGTGGATTTAGAAGACTGACCGCCGGTGTTGGAGTAAACCTCGGTATCGAATACCAGGATGTTTACATCTTCGCCGCTGGCAATCACGTGATCTAAGCCGCCGAAACCGATATCATATGCCCAGCCGTCTCCGCCGAAGATCCATACGGATTTTTTAGCCAGATAATCTTTGTCGGCGAGAATTGCTTTTGCAGCGTCACAGTCACATTTTTCCAACTCAGCAACCAATTTGTTGGTAGCCAGTTTGTTTGCGTTTCCTTCATTGACAGTGGATAAATATTCTTCACAAGCTGCTTTGACTTCTGCTTTTTCAGCAACTTTCGAAAGCTCAATAACCTTGTTGATTAAGTGGTTTCTTAATGTAGCCTGTGCAAGATAAATACCATAACCGTATTCGGCATTGTCCTCAAACAGGGAGTTTGCCCAAGCAGGACCGAATCCGTCTTTGTTGGTGGTGTAAGGAGTTGCAGGTGCAGAGCCGCCCCAGATAGAAGAACATCCGGTTGCGTTTGCGATATACATTCTGTCACCGTATAACTGGGTGGCAAGTTTTGCATAAGGTGTTTCACCGCATCCTGCGCAAGCGCCGGAGAATTCAAGCAACGGTTGTTTGAACTGGCTGCCTTTTACGGTTGTTTCTTTGAATTTCTCGTTGACTTCCGGTTTTACCGGCAGAGAGAAACCGTATGCAAAGCTTTCCTGCTGTGAAAGCTGAGATTCCAGAGATTTGAGTTCCAATGCCTTTTCGCCTTTTTTGCCCGGGCATACGTTGACACAAGAACCGCATCCGGTACAGTCAAGCACTGTAATGGTCATCGCGAAATAGTAACCCGGCATACCGGTCATCGGAACAAACTTCATATCCTTCGGTGCATTTTTCATTTCTTCCTCTGTCAGCACATACGGACGGATACAAGCGTGCGGACATACATAAGAACAGAAGTTACATTGGATACAGTTCTGCGGATTCCAGCAAGGAACATCCACTGCGATGCCGCGTTTTTCATAAGCGGCAGTACCCTGCGGGAAGGTGCCGTCTGCGCGTTCGCCTGCAAAGGTAGAAACCGGGAGTTTGTCTCCTAATTGGTTGTTTACCGGGATCACGATATCATTGACGAAATCGATCAGTTTCTTGTTGTCGCCGGAAGCAACTACAGTGAGGTCGGTATCCTCAGCGTTTGCCCAAGAAGCGGGAACGGTAACTTCTTTTACATCTTGAATGCCGCGGTCGATTGCGTTGTGGGTCATTGCAACGATCGCGTCACCCTTGTTGCTGTAAGAAGCAGTAGCAGCGTCTTTCATGAATTTTACCGCATCTTCAACCGGAATGATGTTGGCGATTTTGAAGAAAGCAGCCTGCAAAATCGTGTTGACTCTTCCGCCGAGGCCGAGTTCTTTCGCAATGGAAACACCATCAATTGTATAGAAATGGATGTTATTTTGCGCAATATATCTCTTGACCTGACCGGGGAGGTGCTTCTCGATTTCTTCCTCATTCCAGCCGCAGTTGAGTAAGAAGCTTCCGCCCGGAACGATATCCTGTACCATTTCATATTTGGTGATATAAGCAGGATTGTGGCAAGCAACAAAGTTTGCTTTGTTGATCAAATAGGTAGATTTGATCGGAGATTTACCAAAACGCAGATGAGAGATGGTAACACCGCCGGATTTTTTGGAGTCATAAGCGAAATATGCCTGCGCATACATGTCGGTGTGGTCACCGATGATTTTAATGGAGTTTTTGTTTGCACCGACGGTACCGTCCGCGCCGAGACCCCAGAACTTACAGTTGGTGGTTCCTGCCGGAGTGGTATCCGGATTTTCATCGCATACCAAAGAAAGGTTGGTAACATCATCGTTAATACCGATGGTAAATTCTCTCTTGGTAGTGTTTTTGTAGGTTGCGATGATCTGTGCCGGAGTGGTATCTTTGGAGCCCAATCCGTAACGGCCGGACAGGATATTAACATGATCGAATTTGCTGCCTTTGAGTGCTGCAACAACATCAAGATAAAGCGGCTCGCCCAAAGCGCCGGGTTCTTTGGTTCTGTCCAGAACGCTGATGGTTTTTACGGAATCCGGAATGACATCGATCAGGTGTTTTGCAGAGAACGGGCGATACAGTCTGACTTTTACCAGACCGACCTTGCCGCCTTTAGCATTCAGGTAGTCAATGGTTTCTTCGATCGTATCGCAAACAGATCCCATGGCAACGATGATATGCTCCGCATCAGCAGCACCGTAGTAGTTGAACAGTTTGTAGTCGGTGCCGATTTTCGCATTGACTGTGTTCATGTAATCCTCGACGATGCCGGGGATTGCGTTGTAATATTCGTTGCAAGCCTCTCTTGCCTGGAAGAAAATATCAGGGTTTTGCGCAGTACCGCGGAGAACAGGATGCTCCGGATTCAATGCGCGTTTGCGGAATGCGTTAACGGCATCCATGTCTACCATTTCTGCCAGATCAGCGTAGTCCCACATTTCGATTTTTTGAATTTCGTGAGAGGTACGGAAGCCGTCAAAGAAATGAATAAACGGAACGCGGCCCTTGATGGTGGAAAGGTGAGCAACGGCTCCTAAATCCATAACTTCCTGTACGTTGCTGGAGCAAAGCATTGCGAAACCGGTTTGGCGACAAGCGTAGATATCGGAATGATCGCCGAAAATAGAGAGTGCATGGCTTGCTAAAGCACGAGCGGAAACATCGATTACGCAGGGAAGCAATTCGCCGGCAATTTTATACATGTTCGGGATCATCAAAAGAAGACCCTGAGATGCAGTAAATGTTGTGGTGAGCGCGCCGCCCTCCAAAGAACCGTGAACAGTACCGGCAGCACCGGCTTCTGATTGCATTTCAACAACCTTTACCTGATTGCCGAAGATGTTTTTACGACCTTCTACAGACCATTTGTCAGCCATTTCAGCCATAACGGACGAAGGTGTAATGGGGTAGATAGCAGCCAAGTCGGTAAATGCGTATGATACATGAGCTGCAGCATTATTACCGTCCATGGTTTTCATTTTTCTTGCCATTTATATATCCTCCTATAATATAATGAACAGTGTAAGTAATCGTGTGAGGCGAAAACAATGTCGCGCTTTACACCACCCATAATTTTATCATTTTTGGTCGGTAAAGTAAATAGGAATATTGTTTAAAATTTGACAAATCCGACCGGATAATCCAGTAAATACGCAAAATTTACAAATTTGTCACATGCCGCCGCCCGATTCAGGCTTGTTTCATCCGATTTTTATTGACTTTTCTCATCGTTTTCTATATACTAATACTGTATATACCTATTAATAATTTCAGTCGTATTGATATTGAAAGGAATGGTTGATGGAATGGACGGCGACGGTAGTACGATCACTTATGTGATTATCTTCATCTGCCTGGTTTTATTAGCGGCGTTTTTTAATGCGTCACAAACAGCAATTGTTACATTTAATGACAGCAAGCTGAAAAAGTTGAGCGAAGACGGCAACAAAAAAGCCGAACAGCTTCTAAAGATCACAAAGTCTCCCTCCCGGTTTATGGATTTCTGCGACATCTGTGCGTTTTTGTTTGCGATGGGCGCAATGGTGATCGCCACATGGCTGCTTCGGGATATGATCGGATATGTAAATCCGCTTTCTTCTTTTCAGACTGCGATGCAGTTGTTTGTGGGACATTGGTGGGGTGCCGCCATTGTTTTACTGCTTTGGATTGTTTTGATTACCTTTGTGGTGTATACCTTTTCCTATATGCTGCCGAAAAAGATGGCGGCATACCGTCCGGAACGCTTTGCGTTTTTCTGTATCGCACCGCTTCGTTTTTTCAAGGCTTTGTTTTTCCCGTTTGTTGCGATAACGGTCGGACTGTCAAACGGGCTGTCTAGGCTGTTTGGCGTTGATCCCGATAAAGAAAAAGAGGATGCTACCGAGGAAGAAATCCGGATGATGGTGGATGTCGGCAACGAAAAAGGCGTTATCGAAGAAAGCCAAAAGGATATGATCAACAACATCTTCGAGTTTGATGACCGCACCGCAGAGGATGTTATGACTCATCGTACCGAGGTGGTTGCTGTATCGCAGACTGCTACGATCAGTGATATTGTGTATTACGCGATCAATGAGGGCTTTTCCCGTATTCCGGTCTATGAAGATGATATCGATAATATTGTCGGTGTTATTTATGTCAAAGATTTGCTCTGTCTGGTCGGCTGCAAATCCACCGAAGATTTTAAATTATCCGATTTTATTCGGCCGGTGCTGTATGTGCCGGAATCGAATCGCTGCCGGGAGCTTTTTAAGGAATTTACCGATAAAAAGATACATATGGCGGTAGTGGTGGATGAATACGGAGGTACCTCCGGGATTGTGACGATGGAGGATCTGCTGGAATCGATCGTCGGTAATATTCAGGACGAATATGATGACGAGGAAATTGAAATTCAAAAGATGAATGATACCACCTACATCATTGATGGCAGCGCAGATCTGGAAGAGGTGGCGGAAACTTTAGGACTGGAAATCAGCGAAAACGAAGATTACGACACCCTGGGCGGCTTGATTACCGATATATTGGGACGTATCCCCGATGACGGTGAAATGCCGGCGGTGAGCTATCAGAATGTTGATTTTACGGTACTTGTCGTGGAGGACAGAAGGGTCGTTAAAGTAAAGGCGGTCATTCGTCCTGATGCTGATCCGGAACAGGAAAACGAGCCGGACAAAGAGAAAAAATAATAATGAGCTTGTCGGTGAAGTCGACGGCGCTTTTCAGGAATGATGATTTTATGAAAATTTGCACTTCAACAACGGCATGGACACATTTCTTTTCCATGAAAGAAACACTGCAAAAACTGGCTGAGGCGGGGTTTGATGCCATTGATCTGTCTTTGTATGATTTGGAAAAAACCACGATACTCGATCAGCCGGATTATTTGGAAAAAGCCGCCGGGATTCGTGACATGGCGGCGGCGAACGGATTGGAAATCTTGCAGGCTCACGCCCCTTTCGGGCACCACTGGGAAGATCAAGACGGTATTGCCCGCGTGATCCGCGCGATTGAGGTGTGCGGTGTAGCAAACATCCCCAACATCGTGGTTCATCCCTGCTTTTTGAGCGATCGGCGATACGATAACAAACAACAGGAATACTTTGACCTCAATGTGAATTATTATAATCGTCTTCGTCCCCATGCCGAAAAAGCCGGTGTCAAGATTGCCATAGAGAATATGTTTGTATGGGATGGTCAACAAAATCAAATTGCTCCGTCTATTTTTTCCACTGCGGAAGAAATGCTTGATATGTTGCGAGTGTTAGACGGTCCGTTTACCGTATGCCTGGATTTAGGACATGCAAATTTAAACGGTACGCAGACTGCGGCGGAGATGATCCGAAAATTAGGCGGAGAACATTTGGGGTGTTTGCATATCCATGATAATGACGGGGTGAGCGACCTTCACACTTTGCCTATGACGCAAAAAATAGATTTTGAACCGATTTTTCAGTCTTTGCACGACATTCACTATGGCGGATATTTTACCTATGAAGCAGACAACTTTTTCAGACGCTTACCGGCTTCGTGTTATCCGGCTGCGGCGCAGTTGATGGTGGCATTGGCAAAGGATTTTATTGATCACTATCAATTGTGATTTTTCGGGAAAGCAGAGCATAGAAAGAAAAAGTACTTGACAAAATCGGAACCTTTATTATATAATATTTTTAAATCGTATATTATGATCTAAATGCAGTGATAGGGAAAAATTCAAATCCAGTCGCCCGCAGAGAGTTGCCGGATGGTGTAAGGCAATGGGACTGATTTGCGATAACTCACCCTTGAGCAGTCAGCTGAACGCATTTGTCAGTAGGTGTGACCGTCTTTTCCACGTTATAGGAAATTCCTGTTAATCCGTTTCGGACGATGGGAAGTAAGCGGCTGTATGATATTCATACGGCAATAAGAGTGGTACCGCGGAAGCAACTGCCTTCGTCTCTTTTTTCAATAAAGAGAGCGAAGGCTTTTTTGTATTTATTTTTCATATCACAGAAAGAAAGGATTTTATGTTATCATGAAATTAAACGGCTCAGAAATACTTTTGGAATGTTTGTTGGAACAAGGCGTGGATACGGTATTCGGCTATCCGGGCGGATCGGTATTGAATATTTACGATGCCTTGTACAAATACAGCGACAAAATCACCCATGTATTGACAGCACATGAACAGGGGGCCTGTCATGCGGCAGACGGTTATGCCCGCTCCAGCGGAAAAACCGGTGTCGTGATTGCAACTTCCGGTCCCGGTGCCACCAACTTGGTGACCGGTATTGCCACCGCTTATATGGATTCCATTCCGCTGGTTGCGATTACCGGTAACGTGTCGGTCAGCTTGTTGGGCTTAGACAGCTTCCAGGAAGTAGATATTGCCGGTATCACGATGCCGGTGACTAAACATAATTACATTGTCAAGGATGTCAAGGAGCTTGCCGACACCGTTCGTGAGGCGTTTTATATCGCCAACGAGGGAAGAAAGGGCCCTGTGCTGATCGACATTCCGAAAGATGTTACGGCAAACTTGTGCGAGTATACCAAGAAAACGCCGGAGCCGATCGTGTCGGCAAAAGAAATCGATACTTCTGAGCTGAATCAGGCTATTGCTCTCATACAGAAAGCAAAACGTCCTTTTGTTTATACCGGCGGAGGCGTGATTCTTTCGGATGCGCAACAGGCCGTGAAAACGTTCGTGGAACGCTGCGACGCAGTGGTGTCCTCCTCCTTGATGGGACAGGGCGGCTTTGATAATACCGACCTGCGCTATATGGGAATGTTGGGCATGCACGGCACCAAAACTTCTTCGCTGGCAATCACCGAGTGTGATTTATTCGTCGGAGTCGGCACCCGATTCAGCGATCGCGTGATCTGCGATATTAAATCCTTTGCCCCGAACGCGGATATTTTACATATCGACATTGATTCTACCGAGATCAACAAGAACATCAAAGTTGGTTATCAGATCGTCGGTGATGTGAAACAGGTTTTGAATCGGATTAATGAACAACTTCCGCAGCAGCATCATCCGGAGTGGATCAACCAGGTTGCCGCATGGAAAGAGGAATATCCGCTTTGTCAGCAAGGGAAAGCCCCCGACTCGGTGACGCCGCAGGAAGTGATCGAAACATTAGACAGGCTGACCGGCGGAGAGGCGATTATTGCGACCGAGGTCGGACAGCATCAGATGTGGGCGGCACAGTTTTACAACTTTAAACATCCGCATCAGTTTGTGTCCTCGGGCGGATTAGGCACGATGGGATTCGGATTTGGCGCGGCAATCGGCGCCAAGGTCGCCAATCCGGATAAGACGGTCGTTAATATTGCCGGTGACGGCAGTTTTCACATGAACCTGAACGAGTTGGTTACTGTTTCCAAGCATCAGATTCCGGTAGTGGAGCTGGTATTTAACAATAACGTGCTCGGCATGGTGCGGCAATGGCAGAAATTGTTTTACGGCCGCCGCTTTTCACAGACAACGCTGGAGCGTCCTACCGATTATTTAAAGCTGGGCGAGGCATTCGGCGTCAAGGCACTGGTGATTGAAAAGCGGGCGGATATCGAGCCGGTGCTTCGGGAAGCGCTGACAAGCAATCAGCCGGTGTTGATTGAATGTCGGATCGATAAAGATATTAACGTGCTGCCGATGGTTCCGGCGGGAGGCTCTATCAGCGAGCCGATTCTGGAAATGAACGAATGATGCGGAAAGGATCAATCAAAATGGAACATTTACATATGCTGTCAATATTGGTACGGAATAAATCCGGTGTTTTGCAGCGGATAACCGGCTTGTTTAGCCGCAGAGGCTATAATATTCAGTCAATCTACGCCGGTCAGACCAAAAATCCGACCATTTCAAGAATTATTATCGAAGTGCCCGGAGATGATTTTATCATCAATCAGGTGAAAAATCAGGTCAACAAGCTGGTGGATGTCATCGAAATCAGCGAACCGGATGCGGATGCGGCGCAGGCGATGCAGCAAGCGCGGGAAAATATTATCAGATAAATACATTTAGAAATCATACAGGAGGATATTACAAATGGGAATGACGATGACGCAGAAAATCCTTGCGGCACATGCGGGATTGGAGAAGGTGACAGCCGGACAACTGATCAAAGCGAAGCTGGATATGGTACTCGGCAATGACATCACCTCTCCGGTGGCAATCAAGGAGTTTCGGAAAGCCGGATTTGGTCAGGTTTTCGATAAAAATAAAATTTCATTGGTAATGGATCACTTTGCTCCCAATAAGGATATTAAAGCAGCGGAGCAATGTAAAATGTGTCGTGATTTTGCGGCTAGTATGGGCGTTGTGAATTATTTTGATGTCGGCGACATGGGAATCGAGCATGCGCTGTTGCCCGAAAAAGGGCTGGTCTGTGCCGGACAGCTGATCATCGGCGCGGATTCTCATACCTGCACTTACGGCGCGCTCGGCGCTTTTTCGACCGGTGTTGGTTCCACCGATATGGCGGCGGGCATGGCAACCGGTGAAGCATGGTTCAAGGTTCCGTCTGCCATCAAGTTTAATCTTACCGGAAGCTTAAACGAATGGGTGAGCGGCAAAGATGTTATTTTGCACATTATCGGAATGATCGGGGTGGACGGTGCGCTTTACAAATCAATGGAATTCAGCGGAGACGGTCTCAACAACCTGACAATGGACGATCGGCTGTGCATAGCGAATATGGCGATCGAGGCGGGTGCCAAAAACGGTATTTTCGCGGTGGATGACGTGACCGTCAATTACATGAAAGAGCGTGTGACAGGCGGATATACCGTTTATGAGGCAGACGAAGACGCGGAATATGATCAAGTGATCGACATCGATTTGAGTCAGATCAAATCCACGGTTGCCTTCCCGCATCTGCCCGAGAATACCAAAACTATTGATGAAGTCGGAGATATCGCGATCGATCAGGTGGTCATCGGCTCCTGCACCAACGGCAGACTGGAGGACATGGAAACTGCCGCCAAGATTTTGAAAGGGCGGAAGGTTGCGAAAAACGTCAGAGCAATCGTGATTCCTGCCACCCAGAAAATCTATCTGGAGTCGATGAAACGCGGTTATCTGGAAATCTTTATCGAAGCGGGATGTGCGGTTTCGACGCCGACCTGCGGCCCGTGTCTTGGCGGTCATATGGGTATTTTAGCTGCCGGAGAGCGTGCGGTGGCAACCACTAACCGTAACTTTGTGGGGCGCATGGGACATGTGGATTCCGAGGTTTATCTGGCAAGCCCGGCAGTAGCTGCGGCGAGCGCGGTAACCGGCAAAATCAGCAGTCCGGCGGATTTGAAATAGAAAGGGAGAATGACCGATGAAAGCACATGGATTTGTACATAAATACGGCGATAACGTGGATACCGACGTGATCATTCCGGCAAGACATCTGAACACCAGCGACTGGAATGAGCTTGCCTCGCATTGTATGGAGGATATTGACAAGGATTTTGTAAACAAGGTAAAGCTGGGAGACATTATGGTGGCGGAGAATAATTTTGGCTGCGGTTCCTCTCGGGAGCACGCACCGATTGCCATTAAAGCCAGCGGGATTTCCTGCGTGATTGCGAAGAGCTTTGCCCGTATTTTTTATCGCAACGCCATCAATATCGGGTTGGCGATTCTGGAATGCCCCGAAGCAGCCGAAAAAATCAGCGACGGCGATGAGGTTGATATTGATTTTGACAGCGGTGTGATCACCAATGTCACCCGTGGAGAATCCTATACCGCGCAGCCGTTCCCGGATTTTATCAAGGATATCATCAATAAGAACGGTTTGCTCAATTCCATTAAAGGATAGTATTGAAAGGACGGAAGATTACATGAACAAAACAATTGCGGTAATCAAAGGCGACGGGATCGGTCCCGAGATCGTCAGTGAGGCGTTAAAGGTACTCGATAAAATCGGAGAAAAATACGGTCACACCTTTATCTATAAAGAAGTGTTGGCGGGCGGATGTGCGATCGATGCGACCGGAATGCCGCTCCCTCAAGAAACAATCGATACCTGTCTGGCAAGCGACAGCGTACTGTTAGGTGCGGTCGGTGGTCCGAAATGGGATCATTTGGGCGGGGAAGTACGTCCCGAAAAAGCGTTGCTCGGCATTCGTCATGAGTTGGGACTGTATGCGAATATTCGTCCCTCGAAGCTGTTTGACGCGCTGAAAAATGCTTGTCCGCTGAAAGATGAGATCGTCGGGAACGGCTTGGATTTAGTCATTGTCAGAGAACTGATCGGCGGCGCTTATTTCGGCAAAAAGGTGATTATCGAACAGAATGAAAACGGCGAAAAAGCCGCTTATGACACTATGATTTACAGTGTCAGCGAGGTGGAGCGGATCGCACGGGTCGCTTTTGATATGGCGAGAAAACGCCGCAAAAAAGTGACTTCGGTGGATAAGGCGAACGTGTTGGAAAGCTCCCGCTTGTGGCGTGAGGTGCTGCATCGGATCGCGAAGGAATATCCGGATGTTGAGTACAGCGATATGTTGGTGGACAACACCGCCATGCAGTTGGTGCGGAATCCGGGACAGTTTGACGTGATCGTCACCGAAAATATGTTTGGCGATATTTTGTCCGATGAGGCAAGCATGATTACCGGCTCGATCGGAATGATTCCGTCCTCTTCACTCGGCGAGGGTACACGAGGAATGTATGAGCCGATTCACGGCTCCGCTCCGGATATTGCCGGACAGGATAAAGCCAATCCGATCGCTACCATTCTTTCGGCTGCGATGATGTTAAAGTATTCCTTCGATATGCCTCAGGAAAGCGAAGCAATCGAAAAAGCGGTTGACGCGGTGCTCAATCAGGGATATCGTACCGGCGACATCATGAGCGAGGGAAAAACGTTAGTTTCCTGCAGTCAGATGGGACAGTTGATCGTGGATTTGATCTAGTGTCAGAAAAGGAAAATCGCCTTGGAGCATTTTTGCCGCTCCAAGGCGATTTTTTAGTATCTTTGTTCCAATGGAAAAATTCAGTGCAGGAATAATAATTCTCTGCTCTCCGAGATGCAAACAGTCATATTCGCTTGTAGATAAAAACCGGAATCGGCGGATTGTTGGGACGGTTGGCAAATTCAGTGATCAATACGGTATATTTGTGATTGTCAATCGTTTTCAGATAATCTATCAATGCGTTTTTCTCATCAAATCCGCTGTCTCCGCCATAGTAAATGCACAAGCTCATGATGCCGTTATCCTTGAGCAGGCGCAGCCCTGCCTCAATTGCCGCGATGCTGGATTCTGCATGGGTGCAGATATGGTGGTCTCCGCCCGGCAAATAGCCGAAATTAAAGGTGATGCAGGAAACCGTACCGGCATCGGCGTATCGCTCCATGTTGGCATGACTGTCGCGATATAACGTGACGTTTCGATCCAATCCCTGTTCACGTAGCAGTGACGCGGTGCTGTCAAGCGCTTCCTGCTGGATATCAAAGGCAATCACTTTGCCGGTTTCTCCGACTAATTTTGCCAGAAAAGCAGTATCATAGCCGCGTCCGGCTGTCGCATCAATGCAAAGATCCCCGGGAACAATATGAGATTCGATAAAGTAGTGCGCAAGAGATAGGGTATTAAGCTTTTGCATTATTTGATGTTCACTCCTAATTCTGTCCCTTTTTCTTTAAATTCATCGTAGGTAACGGCATAAAAGTAATTCTTATTTTTGTCGCTGCCGAAGAAAAGATAATCGGTAGTTTCGGGATCTGTCGCCGCCTTTAGCGAAGCGGCGCTTGGACTGCAGATGGCACCGGCAGGCAATCCCGGACATTCATATTTTACCTCTCTGTTCTGATAATTGTAAGTGTTATACCAGATTTTGTATTTCTGCGTGTCGGCGTCCTCCATTTCGTTTTCCAGGTAATAAACTGGTGCATCCAATTGCAATGCTTTCCCTTGCTTTAAACGGTTGTGGAGTACCGAGGAAATTTTTCCGCTTTCGTTGTTGTTGCCGCCGCCCTCTTTTTCAATCAGCGAGGCAAGCGTGATGATTTGATCCAACGTCATATCGGAACGGCTGTATTTTCCGACCAGCTTTTTCTGCGTATTTTGCAGGATTTTTTTGATGACTTCTTCGGGGGCGGAATTTTCATAAAAAGTATAGGTGTCCGGATAAAGATATCCCTCCAGCCGGTAACAGCGCTTTTGCGGATCGGCAATGCCGTTGGTGACAGAATAAGCGCTGAAATCGCCGGTATTGACGGCTTTTATGAAGTCAGCGGCTTTGCATACTCCTTTTGCTTCCATCCTGGCGGCAATTTTCCGAACTGTAAATCCGGGAGGAATCAGCACACTGATTTCTTTCCGCGGCGCAGTACTCGAAACGGCAGCTTTGGAAGAAGATGGTGCTTTGGAAACATTCCCTTGTGAGGAACTAGGAAGGCTTAGGGTAGAGGAAGATGTTTGGAAATTGTAGTTGTCATTATATGACGACAGCATCGTTTCGTCGGAAACTTGTGCTGAATCCGACATTCTGCTTTCCTGTGAAGCCAGCGGAGTGTCAGAAAGCACTTTGGCGTTATTCGAGCATCCGAATAATGCGGCGGCAATCAATACGGCTACAAATACGCAGACGAATTTTTTGATCATCGGGTATCAGTTTCCTTTCAGTGAAAATCAAACCGGAGGGGAGCCCTCCGGTTTTTCGGCCAAGAACTATCTTTTTACAAAAAATTCATTGTACCACAGCAAGAAACAGTAAACAGACCAAATCTTTTTCATGTTTCCTTTTTTGCCGGATTTGTGATCCTCCAATAGCTGTAAAATATATTCCTGATTGAAGAATTTTTTTGCATCCTCGCTTTCAAACATCGTCTTGACCTGCTGATAATATTTGTCCTGTTTCAGCCAGTCGTTCAGCGGCACCGGAAAGCCGAGTTTTTTCTTGTTGGCGGTTTTGGGCGGAAGCTGTTGAATTGCGGCTTTCCGCAGAGCCAGCTTAGTACTTTCCTTAGTGACACGGTATTTCGACGGAAGCTGCAACGCGATATCCAGCATTTTTTTATCTAAAAACGGAACGCGCAATTCCAGCGAGTTTGCCATGCTCATTTTGTCGGCTTTGAGCAGAATATCGAATAACATCCAAGTATGGATGTCCACATATTGCATTTTGGTGACATCATCTAAGTTTTGTGCCTTGTCAAAGTAAGGCTTGGTCATTGCCGCGGTAGGCGTCGAGGCAAGCTCGGGATTTTTCAGGACTTTCTTGCGTTCTTCCTGGCCGAACACGTAATTATTGCGGATGAAACGTTCCTCAATCGGCTGACTGCCGCGAATCAGGAAACGCTTGCCATGAAAATCAGGTAACCGTTTGGCGATACCGCTTGCCGCTTTCCGCAGACAGCGGGGGATTTTTTGATATTTTTCGTAATCCAGCGGCTCTACATAGTAATTGTATCCGCCGAACAGTTCGTCCGCACCCTCGCCGGAAAGTACGACTTTGACCTGCTTGGCAGCAGTGTTTGCGACAAAATAAAGGGGAAGCGCCGAGGGGTTGGGCAACGGCTCATCTAAGTGATACTGCACTGTTGGCGCAATATCGAAAAATTCATCCGCCGATACCTTTTTAGTGTAGATATCCAGTCCTACCGTCTGCGCAAATTCTTCCGCATAGGAAAGCTCACTGTATTTTTCTTCTTCATAGCCGACCGAGAATGCCTTGACCTTGTTGTTTTTGCTGATTTCCTTTGCAACATAGCTACTGTCTACCCCGCTGGACAGAAAGCAACCGACTTCCACGTCGCTGATTTTATGGGCAAGGGTAGAATCTTCAAACGTTTTAGTGATTTCATCCACCCAGTATTCCAGCGGCTTGGAATCGTCAATTTTGTATTCAATTTTATAATATTGCTCTATTTTCAGTTCTCCGTTTTGATAGGTAAAGCAATGCCCGCTGAGCAGCTTGTATACGTTTTCGAACATGGTTTCTTCGCAGGGAAGATACTCGAAGGACAGATATTCCGGCAGTCGTTTTTCATTTACCGCTTTTTGAAAGCCGGGATGCGCCAAAAAGCTCTTGATCTCAGAGCCGAACAGGAACAAATTATCCTTCTTGTAGTAGTAAAAGGGCTTGATGCCGAAAATATCTCGTGCGCCGAACGCCTTTTTTTCTACCGTATCCCAGATGACAAAAGCATACATACCGCGCAGCTTTTGCAGGAACTCCTGGCCGTATTCCTCATATCCGTGCAGCAGCACCTCGGAATCGGTTTTAGTAGAAAATTGATGTCCCTTTGCGATTAGATCCGCGCGAAGCTCCTGATAATTGTAAATTTCGCCGTTATAAACCAACACCTTGGTTTTGTCCTCGTTATATATCGGCTGTCCGCCGCCGTCGAGGTCGATAATGCTCAAGCGCCGAAATCCGAGCGCCATATCCTCATCTACAAAATAATCATCCTGGTCTGGACCTCGATGGATGATCAGGTCAGCCATTCCTTTTACAACCTTGCGCTTTTGAGCCTGTTCCATTTTGTCGACAAATCCGACAAATCCACACATAGTAATCACCGTTTCTTTTTAAATTCATTGGGCATATTTAGATGCTTACCGCCGATATTGCGGATTTCATCATTGCCGATTATTATAGCGGAAGAACAAAGCCTTTCGCCTTCTCCTCGTAAGGAGCGGAATGTCCCTCTTCGTTTTTCAGCTTTTTGCCGCAGGTCACAATGGTTTTCATTGCGAGTACCTCCAGCGAATCAATAATGTCGGTTCGTTTGATGTGAAAATCCCGTTTGACGACCGACAATTCGGTGCAGCCCAGAACGACTGCCTGGCAGCCTTGCTCCTTTAGGGTTTCTACCAAATGATAAAACAAAGCGATATCTACCTCTTTGCCGGCCTTGACCTGCTCATAGATGATTTTCATTACCATTTCCTGTCCGGCAGCGTCCGGTACGACACATTCGATTCCTTGCTTTTCGCAAGCCAACCGATAGGTATTGGACTGTACGGTACCTGTGGTAGCCAAAACCCCTAATTTTTTTAAATCAGGGATCACGCGGCAGGCATATTGTACCGTTTCTTCGACAATATTGATCATCGGAATAGAAATGCTTTTTTTGATTTCTTCAAAGAAGTAATGCGCCGTATTGCAAGGAATCACAATGAAATCCGCGCCTGCCTGCTGTAATTTTTTTGCGTCCTCCACCATAACAGCCAGCGGATTTTCGGAACTTTCCCCCAAAATATAGCTGGTACGATCGGGAATGGTGGCATGGTTGAGTACCACCATGTTAATATGTTCCTGATCTTTTGCGGCATCGGTCATATTGATGATCATTTCCATAAAATAAACGGTAGACATCGGTCCGATGCCGCCGATGATTCCGACTGCTTTTTCAATCATAGTACCTGCAGATCACTGCATCCGCCTTTCCGTTGGATTACGATTTTGTTCTGAGATTGCAAACGATGTCCGCAGACATTATTGACAATATTTTTTAAATTTGTTGTTCTGATTAAAGAACGCCAATCTGGAGTATATATTGTGCTTTAGGCTCTTATCGGCTTTGTAGAAAAGCGGATTGCACCACTTGCCCTCTTTCATCAGTGTCAGGGCTTTATTGCGCATAGCCTCGTCCTTGACGTATTTTTTGATGACCGACTTCGGCACAAAGGTGAATAAATTCTCCTTATCGGCAATCGTGTAAGGAATTTCTTTGTTGTAGATCAGATCGTCCACAATCAATTTGACTGTATTGAAGCCGCTTCCGGTGATGTAGAAATTGCTTCTGCCCAGCCGGATATTGATTTCAAAGAATTTAAACTGATTGTCGCGGGGATCGTATTTGAGGTCAAAGTTGGAAAAGCCGGTGTAACCGATATGCTCCAGAAAACGGGTTGCCTGTTCGATTGCGACCTTTTCCACTTCATTGATGATGCAGCAGGGATTACCGAGCGCAGTTGGTGTATGCTCTTCCAGCAGCACATGACCGAAGGCTGCAAAACGGACCTTGGCGTTTTGATCGCTGTAACAGGTCAGTACTCGCATATTGCTATCCTCGCCCGGGATAAAATCCTGGATCAGAAATTTATAATCATAGGAACTGGTGCTGAGATTGTCAAGCATTTGCTCCAGCTCTTCCTTGCTGTTAAATTTAAAAACTTTTTTCTTTCCCGGAAATTTTGCGTAATGATAAAGCGCGCTGTTTGCGGTTTTGGCGATGATTGGATATTCAAAATCATAGGTGAGCGGCGTTTTTTCCTTGCAGTCGTACACAAAAGTATCCGGATGGGGAATATCCAACTCAGTTAGGATCTCATAAAATTTATCTTTCAGCACAATGCGGTTCATCAATTCTTCATCAATATAAGGAATCACATAATATTTTGAGAGCAATGCCTTATTTTCGATAATCATGCGGACATACCAGTCTCCGCAACCGAAAATGATCAGTTTTTTGTCGCGATGCTGTTCACCGACTTCCTGCAAGACTTTTAACAAGGTATCCTTGTTTTCCAATCCTTCGCGGTAAATATCTTCGCAGATATGACTGCCTTTGATCGGACCACCGTTGGACATATTCAATACCAACGATTTGATTTGATATTCTTCATGAAAGCTTCTTGCCAAGCTGTACGCCGTAATATCTCCGCCTAAAATTACCGGCAAAAATTCATATTCTTTAAACTTCATGCGGTGGACATCCCCTTTTTATGCACTTCTGATTTTTGATAGTATTGGCGATTTTTAAAATTGTCAATCACTGGTTTATTATAATACAAAATCCGATAAAAAACAAGGTATTATGACAGAAGTTTCTCGACAACCGAAAATTTGTTATTTCATATAAAATCACCGTCAAACTGCAAGTTTGACGGTGATAGGGTGACGTTTATTATTCTTCGGTAGCAGGTTCTTCAGCCGGAGCTTCTTCGGCAACTTCTTCGGCAGGGACATCTTCATCGGAAGTAATGGTAATATTGCTGGCTGCTGCAGCTTCCTCTAAAATCTCAGCCTGCTCAGCGGCAGCCTTTTCCTCTAACAACGCACGGATAGAAAGGCTGATTCGTTTTGCTTCCAAATCGATATCAATGATTTTGGCTTCTACTTCCTGACCTACAGTCAATACATCCGAAACCTTGTTGACACGTTCGTTCGCGATCTGGCTGATATGGATCAAGCCGTCAACACCGGGAATAATTTCGGCAAATGCGCCGAATTGCGTCAGCGACACGACTTTTGCATTTACTACGCTGCCGACCTCATAGTTGTTTTTGAAGATTTCCCAAGGGTTGTCCTCCGTCTTTTTATAACCGAGAGAGATTTTCTTTTTCTCTTTATCGATATCTTTTACATAAACTTCGATCACATCGCCGACTTTGACCACTTCGGAAGGATGTTTAATTCTCTTCCAGGAAAGCTCGGTGATATGTACCATACCATCGACACCGCCTAAGTCTACAAACGCTCCGTAAGAAGTGAGAGATTTGACTTCTCCTTTATAAATCTGACCAACCTCGATTTGATTCCAGAAAGCTTCTTCTTTTGCGGCTTTTTCTTCTTTCAATACCGCACGAACGGAACCGACCGCTTTGCGGGCATTGTCTTTGATCTCAATCACTTTGAAAGAAACCGTCTGACGAAGCAATGTGTTTAGATCTTCTACTCTGGTATCCGAGACCAAAGATGCGGGAATAAATACTTTTACATAGTTGCTGAGTACCAAAATACCGCCGCGGACAACATCGGTTACAACGCCTTCCAAGACGGTACCGTTTTCATAAGCCTGGCTGATGGTTTCAAATCCGGCAGCAGAATCGCAGCGCTTTTTAGAAAGCATGACAGTACCTTCCTGATCGTTTACCTTGATTACGATCAAATCCAGCTCCTGTCCTTTTTCCACAATGTCGGATGCTTTCAGATTCGGATCATCGGTCAATTCAGATAACGGAATAAAGCCGGCTTGCTTTGCGTTTACGTCAACTTGCACTTCATTCGGAGCAATGGAAGTAACAACGCCTTTTACCCGCTTACCGTTATATAATTTTTCGCTCATAGACTGCTCCAGCAGCTCGGCGAAATTGAGCTCCTCATCTTGTTCTTTTAGAATTTCACTCATGGTTTTTAGAACCTCCTTAATTATATAAGCCGGGGTAGACGCTCCGGCAGTAACACTGATCTTTTGAAAACGATGCAAATCAATTGTTTTCAATTCATCCGCGGTTTCAATTAAAACAGCAGGACAGAAGTCACGACAAACCTCTAACAGCTTCACCGTATTGGAACTGTGTTTTCCGCCAATGATCAGCATTAAGTCGGATTCCTTTGCCAATTTTATTGCCTCTGATTGACGTTCGTTTGTCGCGTTACATATTGTATCAAAAAATTCCGCATTTGTACAGTATTTTTCAATAAAAGCGCGACATTTTTTCCAAACTTCAAGGTTTATTGTAGTCTGCGCAACCACTATTATATCATTTTTATTTTGGTTTGTAAATTCTTTTTTTAAATTTTTTAAATCATCCACATTTTGAGCGGTCAATACTCTTCCGCTGCAGTGACCGATGATCCCCCGCACCTCCGGATGATTGGCGTCACCGATAATGACAACGGTTTTACCGGCTGCCGAATTTTTTTCGACGATATGATGGATTTTAGTGACAAAAGGGCAGGTGGCGTCTTTGTATTTGATGTTATGCTCTTCTAACAGCTGATAGGTTTGCTTTCCGACTCCGTGAGAGCGGATGACCAGCGTTTTTCCCTGAGCCTGAATCGGGTCATCAATGGCAATGCAGCCTTTTTCTTCTAAATCGGCGACCAGCTGCGGATTGTGGATGATCGGCCCCAATGTGACAACCGGCTCTTTTTCGTCAATCAATTGGTAAACCAATTTAACGGCACGGTCGACGCCGAAACAGAATCCGGCAGTCTGTGCCAGTGTAATTTGGTGCTTCATGAATCTGTATTATCCTTTCTGTGCATCTGATCCGGCTTCATATAATTCGGCAATTTTAGACATCATCATCTTGCTGGCAGCCTTGAGCTCGGCAGGAGTGACTTCCTGAATCCCCAGTTCTTCATTTTTGATGACTTTACCGTATTTGACGGTAACTTTAGATCTGAAATGCAGCTTGCCCTCAAAATTGATGCAGCAGGGAATGATATCTCCGCCTGTTTTTGCGGCAACTAAAACGGCGCCGGATTTCGGCTTTCCCAATTCTCCCGTTTTGGAGCGTGTTCCCTCCGGAAAAATCGCGAACAGACCGCCGTCCTGTACGGTTTTGACCGCATTATCGATGGCTTGCGTATCGCCTTTTCCACGTTGGACCGGAAAGGCACCGAGATGTTTAATGATCACACCGAGAACCGGCTTGTGAAACAAGCTGTCCTTTGCCATGAAACGAAGCTGGCGCTTTAATTTAACACCGAGAAAAACAGGGTCAAAATAGCTGCGGTGATTACTGCATAAGATAATGCCGCGGTCTGCAGGTACGTTTTCCAGCCCTTCTACTCGAAATCGGAAAAGCAGCGGAATAAAAACGCGGCACACGGCACGTCCGAATTGATAAAATGTCATGATTATCATTCCCTTCTATATTTGTACCGGTATTGCGGGTATGCAATTGTTTGCCCGTTATATTGGGGCAAAAAGAAATAAAGGAAACCGAAAGCTTCTGTTTTCACACCGATTTTTGTGTTTGTTATTTTATCTGACTTTTATTATCAGATAAAAGCTGTTTTTTATGCAGCTGAGATTTGATCACATCGGTGAGCAGTGCGACGGATTCTTCCAATGAGTTTCCGGAGGTATCTACCGCAATTGCGTCCTCAGCCTGTTTGAGCGGAGCAATTGCACGGGTGGAATCATTTCGATCCCTTTCAATGATTTCCTGAAGCAATGTGTCAAAGTCAATTGTTTGTCCTTTTTGCGTCAGTTCTAAGTAACGGCGTTTTGCCCGATCCTCCGGGGAAGCGGTCAGAAATATTTTCACGTCGGCATGAGGCAGTACCACCGTTCCGATGTCTCTGCCGTCCATAATGACGTTGTTTTCCCGGGCAATCTTTTGCTGTAAGGCAAACAGAAACTCCCGTACGGCAGGAATGGCGGAAACGTTGGAAGCCGCCATGGAAACTTCGTTTTGCCGAATTGCTTCCGATACATCTTCTTCGTTTAAAAATACTCTTTGCGCGTGGTCGATAAATTTCAGCTCCACTTTGATTTGAGACAGCAGGGGAGCCACATATTCTTCGGTCTGCTGCGGTACGCCGCTGCGGATGGCGTATAATCCGATTGCACGATAAAGGGCACCGGTATCCACATAAATATACCCTAACTCAGCGGATATTTTTTTGGCAATGGTACTTTTGCCCGCGCCGGCGGGCCCGTCAATAGCGATAGCGATCATGGTTTAAACGATTCCTTTCAGATGATATTTTCAGAAGCACTGATTCCGGCCAGATATCCGGTCGAAAACGCGATTTGCAGATTAAAGCCGCCGGTATAGGCATCCACGTCGATGACTTCGCCGGCAAAATACAAACCGGAACAACATTTCGATTCCATGGTTTTAGGGTTGATCTCGGCTGTCTTCACACCGCCGCTGGTGATGATGGCTTCTGTAATCGGACGGAAGCCGTCCACAGTCAATTTCATTCTTTTCAATTGTTCGATCATGACACGGCGGTCTTCCTTGGAAAGCTGATTGACCTTTTTGTCCGGCGGGAGCCGGCACAGCTTGATAAAAACAGGAATCAGCTTTTGGGGCAGCAGTTCGTGCAGCGCGTTGGAAAAATCTCGGTTTTGATATTTTTGAAAGTCGCGCAGCAGCCGGTTGTCCAGTTGCTTTTCGTCCAAACCGGGTTTGCAGTCGATGTATATCTGATATTTACCGGGCGTCAAGTTTCTCATATGAGCGCTGCAACTCAGCACCAGCGGGCCGGATATGCCGAAATGGGTAAACAACATTTCTCCCAGTTCGCTGTATAGTTCCTTTCCGGTTTGCGTTTCTTTGACAGTCAGGGTAACGTTTTTGAGGGATAATCCTTGTAATTGCTTGCACCATTCCTCCCGAATGATCAGCGGAACCAACGACGGTACCGGAGGAACAACGGTATGACCGACCGATTTGGCAAATCGGTAGCCATCTCCGGTGGAACCGGTCAGCGGATAGGACAAGCCGCCTGTTGTGACAATAACGGCATCAGCAGTATATTTGTTGCCGCTTTTGCAGAGGATGCCGGCAGCTTTTCCATTCTGTACCGAAATGGCAGAGACCTCCTCTTGGACGACAGTGACGCCGGTAGATTTACAGTATTTAATCAACACATCTGCGACATCGGCCGCCTTATCCGATTCGGGAAACACCCGATTTCCCCGTTCGGTTTTGACAGGAAGACCGCGCTGCTCAAAAAAACGAATGGTATCAGCAGGGGAGAAGTGCCGAAAAGCGCTGTATAAAAATTTGTTGTTGGTCGGGATGTTTTGCATCAGTGTATCGAGATCGCAGTTGTTGGTGATATTACAGCGGCCTTTACCGGTAATCAGCAGTTTTCTGCCCAGCCGCTGATTTTTTTCAGCCAGCAGTACACGTCTGCCGCAGCTTGCCGCCGTACCCGCCGCCATCAAGCCCGCCGCACCGCCGCCCACGACGATGATGTCATATTGGCTTTGCATCAATATCGTATCCATCCCTTTCTGCCGACTTAGCTGTTGACTTTTTCATATACATTATATTCTTCCCAAATATTTTCCAATTTTTCAAACGTTTGACAAATTTGGTCATTCATCTGTATCCCGATTGCGACAATCAGCGCGTTCACCAGACTGAGGGGAGCCACCAGAGAATCGACAAACGATGCCATATCGCTCCGGGCAAGCAGGATACAATCCGCTTTTTCAGCAAGCGGAGATTCCGCGCTGTCTGTAATTGCAATGACGGTAGCGTGATTGTCCGACGCATATCGAAACGCTTCCACAGTCCGCTTGGAGTAGCGCGGAAAACTGATGCCGATGATCACATCATTTTGGGATAACCGAATCATTTGCTCGTACATTTCACTGGAACTGGAAACCTGTACCAGCTTGACGTTTTCAAAAATCAGACTGAGATAATAGGTTAGGAAGTTGGCAAGGGTGGAGGCACTCTTGGCACCGACGATATAGATGGATTTCGCCTGGATAATTGCCTGTACCGCTCTTTGAAAATCCTCCCGCGAGGTTTCATCCAGCGTGCGGCGGATACGGTCGATATCCTGATTCAGTACGGTGTCCAGCACATCTGCGGGCAGCATTTGCTCATGGGCAAGCTGAATCCGCTGTACCGAGGTCAGCTTGTTGCGAATCATTTCCTGCAACGCACGCTGCAGCATGGGATAGCCGTCGTAACCGATTTCGGAGGCAAATCGTACCACCGTAGATTCGCTGACGCCGACGGTACTGCCGAGCCGGGAAGCCGTCATAAAGGCGGCTTTATCGTAGTGATGCAAAATATAATCGGCAATTCGTTTTTGCCCTTTGGACAGCTCATCCATCTTGCTGTTTATTTTAATAAGAAGTTCTCTGTTCATATCTATTGCAAAACCTTTCTTGGCTTTTTACGCTATCGGTATTTGATATCCTATACATTGTAGCCTTTTCCACCGGCAAATGTCAATCTTTTTTCAGAAAAAGTTTTATCTTGCAGTATAATGTCATTCTGAGAGAAAACAGCAAACCTTTAGAAAGAACCTCTTTCTCAGAAATAATTAAATATTTTCTTGTTCACGAAAAAATAAAGGAGCTGAAAAGCAGCTCCTTGCAGACTGTCGAATAACTATTAATTTTAAAATTTGTCACGCAGGCGGACATGTGCCGCCGCAGGGACTCCTTGAAAAGAAAAACAGCGGTAAGCAACGGCAAAGCCGTTTGCGGAGCTGGTTTTCGTCGAAAAGGGGGTATCATGGGGGATCGTCTTGCGTAGCAAGTCGTACGCAGAACAAGGCTTTGCCGCAGTGATTGCGTTTGTCCTTCGAGAGCGTTGTCGACTTTGTCGACACGCTCAAGAACTGCCGGTGACAGCTTTTGAAAATAGTATACTACAAAACCCAAAAGGTTTCCAGCATTTAAGAG
>JAQXIB010000100.1 GCA_029007575.1 Clostridiales bacterium
GAACCGTCGACCTCTAGCGTGACAGGCTAGCGTTCTAACCAACTGAACTACTGGGCCATTTGGCAGGGGCAGTAAGATTCGAACTCACGGCACGTGGTTTTGGAGACCACTGCTCTACCAGCTGAGCTATACCCCTAAAAAACAACCATTTCGTAATGTTGCTTTATTATTATATATGATTGTCTACCCTTTGTCAAGAAAAATTTTCATATTTCTTAGTTTTTCTTGGTATTTTTTTCTTGATAGATTCATTCTGCGTCGTTTTCTTATCTTATGATATGTATATACAGTAACGGATTCATATCACTTTCAGCGATCGGATAGCGATGCAAATCATAGTTATGGTCGCTCAGCTCAAACAGATAAGCTGTGGAACGGTTAAAATATGTCCAATCGCTCTGACTGTCATCCCATAAAACATCCACGTTGTAATAAGAGCCCCATAACTTTATCATATTCCATGCGTGTGTGTCACTGGACACCGTTATCACATCCAGTCCTGCGAAAGCGCTCAGCAACGACATAGCATCCGCATAATCCCCGCACACGCCCTCATTCTCTATAATGCCGTAATATCCAAGAGGTCTTTGCGGCCTTGTTTTTTCACTGTAATTCATTTTATTGACTAAATATTGATGAACAGCGGCTTCTTTTTCAATGTCACTCATTTCGTCGTGCACAATAGAGGCAACAATCTTTTTCGCTTCCTGTTCCACTTGGAGATAAATATTATAATCCATCGGCAACGCCTTTTGCAGCTTAACATTATGCTGAAGCGTATGATAGTCTGTGATGACATTATTCGACAAATCCAGCATCTCAATATTTTGGACGTTTTCCAGTCCGGAGATGCTTGTGATACGGTTGTCAGCCAAATTTAACAGCTTTAAATTCGGGATCAATAAAACCGGTTTTAGATCAGAAATCAGATTACTGGTAATATGCATTTCGGTTAAGGCAGAATGTTGGCTGAAATCGGGTATTTCGGTGATATAGCCCGAGCCTATGGAAAATTGTTTTAATTTTGTTAATGCGGTAAGCTCGGTAATATCGGACAAATAAGTTTCACCGACCATGAGTATTTCAAGATTCTCCAAATATCGAATTCCTTTTAAGGTTACCAGTTTATCCTCCCATATGTACAAATCCCGCATATTCCTTAACAGGTCTTTGGTTAGTTTTGCATCCTTATCCAGACCGAGATAGGAACGAATTCCGTTAGCCAAAACAGCATCCATTTCAAAACCTTCCGTATATTGATCCGCTACATAGGCAGGGAGCGGTGACACCTCCGGCAATACTTTTTCTTCTGTATCGAAATCGCTTCTGATGTATTCCCCGGACAAGTTTGCATCTTCTTCTCCATCCATGACAGCTTTCACGATTGCTTGGTTTCCATGGCAGGAAATATCATAGCTTTCTCGTTCGGCCGCAAAGCGAAAATGCAGCGTATCACCGTTTTGTTCAACCGTATTGGAGGTAAAGGCAGTCCCCTCTTGCAACCCTTCTGTTTGTTTACAGACGGATATGCGGAAATTCACCGTATCAGCATTAATATACGCGTACTCCAACAGAAAACAACGGATATCATCGTTTCCATTCGACGCTTTCCGAAAGGCATATATCGTATGATCATTATGATCAAGCTGTGCTTGTCCGGATTCTGTATCTACCGAAGCGGCATCTTCCTTGTGAAACCTGTCACCCTTGCAAATAAAATATCCGCACAAAATCACCGCAATGCATACAACGACCGAAACAATGACAATGATGATATATTTTCCGATTTTATGTTTTTTCTGATCCATCTGTCATCACCAATTCCGCAGTGCATTCATGTCCACTGAACCTGAAGAAGCAAAAAACGGCTTTGTATCAACAGTCGAATGTTTCTGATATACAAAGCCGCGCTCTTCGGACAGCATACACTGCAGTTATTTATGTTTTTTCAGTTGCTTTAACGCATCGGTAAATTGTTGCAAATCGGAAAAATCCCGATAAACAGAGGCAAAACGAACATATGCCACCTGATCCAGATCCTTAAGATGTTCCATTACAATTTCACCAATCTGATTACAATCAATCTCACGACATTCCAGATGGAAAATCTCTTTCTCTATCTCATTGATCGTCTCTTC
>JAQXIB010000101.1 GCA_029007575.1 Clostridiales bacterium
ATATCTGCCGCCCCGCCCGTTGTACCACATTTCTTCCACTTCCTGCATGGTAGTCGGGCGCTTTTGATTCATCTCATCAAGAAATCGTGTGTCTGCTTTCTGGCAGTAATGCTCCCGTTCCACATCCACCTGCAAGGCTTTGTAGAGCATATCCTCTTTCGAAGCCATGATGTTGACAATATTACGCAGTGTTTTCGGTGTGTGATTGGAGGCATCCACATGAACATGAATCCCACAGGAGTCGTTGACTTTCGCGCCTCCCGCACGCAGTTTACGTACCAATTCCTGTATGGTTTCAATATCCGCATACTGACAGATGGGGGATACAAATTCCACCGCGTACTGGCTTCCCGCCGCCCGGGTTCCCCTACTCTGACATCGAATGGATGAATCACTCACTAGCTTCCATTGCCGGTTTCTGTCATCCCGAACCGTATAGGTGTCATATCCGCCGCCCACGTGAGTCGCTGTGGTATTAAAATATCCGGCAATAATCTGTGCCGCTGCTGCCCTTGTCAAACCGGTCATCTCTATTTCAATCCCGAAATTCTGATTTCTCAATCGGCATCACCGTCCGCAACAGGGGCAGCGCCCACAGCAGAAGAAACAGATTGTATCCTTTTCGGCTTCGCTGCCGGCTGGCTGTCCGCACTCATTTCAAGAAATTCCCGTACATTAGCCGGAACATATTTCCCATAGAGCGCATCGGCGGCTTTGCTCATTTCATCCTCAAAAGACAGCCCTTTCTGTTCCATATACAGCTTGGCGGCGAACAGTTTTTGATCTTCAAATGAAACATTTACAATGGTTTTTTTCAAACTTTTTCACCTCGACTTTACATAGAAAGATCAGGCTCAGACGGATCATTCCAAGCCTGTTCCTCTTTCAGCGATGCCGCGATATCATCGGTAAGATTTCCGTAATATTCCTGCGGCCGTTCCATATCATAAACGGCATATGCATTCTTCAGATCGTTTTCCACATCACGAAGCCCCTCCTGGGAATGCCCCGCCTTAAAATACTTCCACTCATGATCCTGCGTAAAAATATATACATATGCCGTCCAGTTGTTCGGATCATCCAACTGTTCCAGGGTTAAATTTCTTGCAGCAACATTCCTATCCCCGCGGTCACGACCGTATGCTACTGTTACACCATCTTGGCGCTCCTTGTAATCAAAGCTGTGCGGACGGGACGGATCAGGATTAATATTTACATCCAGACAGGACAAATCGCCCAGCCGAAGCAGCTCATCCAGCTTTTCCGGTGAATTGTAATGGTCTAACAGCATTGCACCGTTGTATGTCAAATAACCGTCACTGTGACAATAAATGGTTCGGTATTTGTTGTCCCCGATCTGCTTTGCAATATAACTTCTTGTACTCATTGCTATTCATTCTCCTTTTTGTATATTTCTATTTGCTTGCTGTATCACGAATATTTTCCATCACCTTGGTAAAGTCCTCCGCAGAAAGTTCTGTACCAAAAGCGACATTGACAGCGTTGATGAGCTGCTCATCGGTCTGGTCCGCGGCAAAGCATCCTATCAGCTTATCGATAAAGCCATCCTCTGAGGCATGGTCAGAGAGTGCAAGCACATAGAGAACCTGCGCTTCCTTTACCCTGCCGGTAAAGCTTGCGGCGTTCATCTTTTCCTCAATGCCGAGCATAGTATCCTCCACAAGTTGCAGCTTTGCCTGTTCCTCGGTGGAGAGATTTTCGACCACCATTTGCTGCAATCTGTCGGTATCAATACGGATCTCTCCGTTGAAAACAGAAACCACCGCTGCAATCGGCATAATAATGAGAACGATAACTCCAAGCACAATGCCGCCGACTGTTTTCAGCACCTTCGGATTGGTCAGCGATGACACGGCAATCTTTTTCAGAGCAGCGCCGACTGTAGCGGACATCAGCGCCCGCCTGCCTTTCCAAACAATGCAGCCTTGTAGTCGGGTGCGATCACTTGAAGAAGATATCGTTCGTTTCCGCAGCGATACAAACAAGTGCCTCTTTCAGGATATTTGATCAGCTCAAACTCGCTCGGCTCCACTTGCAGGGCATCCATATATTCCTTCGGATTGATCTGTCCCGCGTTGAAGAGAAACTGATGTGTCGGGATGCTGAACAACGGTTTTGTAAACTCACGGATAGAGGGTATCAAAAAATCCTCGATATTCTGACTTGCCAGAATAATCGAGGATTCCTTCTTGCGCACACGCTTCATGCAGTTGCGAATATATTCAATTGCGGTCATGTTTGTCAGGAACAAATACACCTCATCAACGCTCGCGGTGGTGTTTCCTTTCCCGAGAAGCTGATTGCTCATAAAGGAGAGGATATTGAACAGCATCGCATCTTTGAGCCGTTTGTTGGTATCCAGCAGTCCTTTTACGCCGAACACAAGGAATTCGTTGTCCGTGATATTACTGTAACCGTTAAAGTATTTGCTCTCCGCACCCACGCACATGGAGTGGATGCCAAGGCACACCTCCTGGAGCGTTTCCTCGGTGTAAAGGTTTTTCCGCTGCTTATCGTAGCCGTAGAATTCTGCCTCGCACAGCTTATAGAAATCCTCCATAATTGGATAATCGGTTGCCTTCAGCTTGCTGTAGTCGGTGCTGTCGGTAATCCCAAATCGAGCGTAGAGTTTAGAAAGCAGGATTTCAATGGTGTCAATCTGACTGTCGCTGAAATCCTTATATGCTCTGAAAAAGTCTTTCAGAAAAGCAATGTGCTGCGACAGCCGAGTTGCCTTTCTAAAAGTAATAGGTGTACTGGGATCAATATCAACCTCATCCCCATTTGACCATGTCTTCGGCTCTAACGGATTGATCATATATTTACCGGAGAGAAAGTCGATATAGCAGCCGCCGAGGGCGGAGCATATTTCCTCGTAGTC
>JAQXIB010000102.1 GCA_029007575.1 Clostridiales bacterium
GGCTGAGCATATTCAGCGAGGAGTAGCCGCTGCCAAAGTCATCCATTTCCACGACAAATCCCAGCTCTCTGAGCTGCTCCACGGTGTTGATGATCTGGTTCGGATCTTCCGCATAGATACTTTCTGTTATCTCAAGATGCAGATATTCCGGAGCAATTCCATATTTTTGTGTAAGCTTCGACAGAACCTCCGTCAGGTCGAGCTGATACATGTCCGCCCGGGATACATTTACCGATACCGGCAAAGGCGGATATCCCTTATCTTGCCATTCCCGTAACTGGATACAGGTTTTCTCCCAGACATATTGATCCAGATGCGAAATATACCCGTTCTTTTCCAGAAGAGGAATGAATTCCTTCGGAGCCATGAAGCCCCATTCGGGATGCTGCCACCTCACCAGAGCCTCGGCTCCCGCCATACATCCATCCATTATCCTGTATTTCGGCTGCAGATAAATGACAAACTGTTCTTCCGTCAGTGCCGTTTCGATGGCATCTGTGATCGCCTTCTCTCGCAGCAATTTGCGCCGAAGGGAATCATCGTAAACAGCAAAAAATTGATTGTACTGCCCCTTAATGCTGTCTGCTGCCAGCAACGCCCGGTCACACATCTGCTCCACTGGGATTGAACGATCTGTAATCTCATAGATACCCCACCGCATCACAACGCTCTTTAAGAGAGGAGAAGGCTTCTGTTCGTGAAACTTTCCAAAGTTCTGCCGGTCACTCTGTTCCTGTTCTTTTTTCTGAAAGCAAAGAAAACGGTCTGCCGTAAAACGACCACAAAAGCCGGTCCTGCCGACCATGTTTTTTGCAATATTTGCCACCTCGATCAAGAGTCGATCCCCCTCCCGGGGACCGAAAATGTCATTGACCAGCTTAAAATTCTCAATATTGGAGCAGATGATACAATATTCCTGCTCCGGCTCTTCCATGAGTCGCTCCCGTACCTTCTGATAGAAAAATTCCTTGCTGTAAAGTCCGGTAAGGCGATCATATTGGAATTGATTCACCATGGCGGCTGTCTCTCTCAATTTAATCAGGCTGGCTATCCGGTGCAAAATAATCTGGGGACGATAAGGCTTCGGCACGAAATCGGTGGCGCCATGACTTAAGGCCATAATCTCATCCACCTCGTTATCGGTCTGAGGCGTCATAATCACAGGAATCAAGGACAATTCAGGATCCTCCATAATCCGATTCAGGAAGGTGTAGCCATCCATCACAGGCATCGTCACATCCAACAGAATCAAAGAGACACTATCCTTGTATTGATTCAAGATATCCAGGGCCACCTGCCCGTTTTCCGCCTCCAGCACCTGATATTCACTTGATAATATTTCACTCAATATCGCACGATTCAGTTCATTGTCTTCAACGATTAATATTTGTTTCTTTCCTGACATTTCTATTTTCTCTCTATATGTTTATCTGTAAATACCTACAATTTGTATTTGTTTACTATTATATCAGTAAAGAAAAAGATGAGCAACCCTATTATGTACATTGTACAACATTATATGTTCTCTTGCCCGATTTTAGGTTTCTACCTAACAGGGTAGAATATGTACAACACACACATTAGAAAGGGGTGTTGTACATGCCTCGTATTAAAGCCACACCTGAAAGTATATCGATCGGCAATCGCATCCGCAAAGAAAGAGAATCCCTTTCTTTGACCCGGGAAAAAATGGCAGAACTGCTGAACATAACACCGGGATACATTGCAGATCTGGAGCGGGGAGAAGCCAGGCTCTCGGTTTCCGGTTTAATCAATCTCTGTCATTTATTTCACTGTTCCACCGACTTCATATTATTTGGCAGAACGGATTCATTCACGATCTCCGCCCGCATCGATGCTCTTCCCTTAGAGATACGAGAGCAGATTGATGAACTGGTTGCCAAACAGGTTATGATTATAGAAAGCATTTATTCTACAACAAATAAGTAAATAAAGAGTTGAAATCACACCACTTCGATTTCAACTTTTTTATTTCTGTATAGCATGGCATCCGCCTCTTCAATCACATTCTGGATATGGGAGACAGAAGCATCATAATATGCATATCCCATCGACACAGTGGGCATTCTGTTATCACTCTCCTGCAATCTTTTTATTGCGGAAATAAACCGGGCAGTCAATTCTTCTGTCTTTTCAATTTTCTCATTTAGAATCACGCAAAACTCATCGCCGCCGACACGGTAGCACACACCATATTTTCCATACACATCCCGAAGTTGCTTTGCAACGTTTTGCAGACAGATATCTCCAACCAAATGCCCATAAACATCATTGACCTGTTTAAATTGATCCACGTCAAATAACAAAATTACTGCACACGACTCCATATCAGTAAGATTCACTTCATAGCATCGGCGATTTAAAAGTCCCGTCACCGCATCAACCTGAAGCATTATTTTATAATAACGGCTGTAAAACAGCATATTCCCTACCGCAATACACAGAAAATCGATTCGAACATTGGAAAAGATAAATTGAATGCCAATTCCCACAGCCAGCAGGATCAGCGTCCAAATCAGGACGATGTCCATACCAATCTGATATGCTTTTCCGTTCCGTATTATACTGATAAAACATAAAATAATTGAAAGAACAAATGCGACCACATAAATCAGATATAGTTCCTCACGATGATAGATATTCTGAGAATCCACACGGAAAACCCACCCAAAACACATGGCAACACATTCAAACAGCGCATGAACAACGCAAAGAGAGATTACAAGCCTCGGCTTTTTTACATCACCATACGCCATAGCCGCAGCAACCCCGATTGCCGGAGCCGTGCTAAACTCAATCACCTTGGCCATTTTATGCAACAAAATAAAAGAGACGGGTGCGCCGTTTGTAAGCACGCCAACGCACTCTCCCAATGCTGCCATCCCAATAAGCAGACAGGTAATCACTGATTTAATTTTTGTTCCCTTTGTGATAAGGCGGTTTGTCACAATATCCGCAGTCGTTGTAATCAGCAATAAAATGGTCACCAGAATTACCGCCGTGTATAAATCAAACAATTTTATCCTCCAATATATTTCTCATCAAATATGGATATATTATATCATATTTCAGGCAAAGAAACATTACTTTTCTATAACGTAGTTGTAAAAACAATGTATCCGAAATGTATCATTTGGGTAAAGGTTCAATATATTCTTTTAGCTGTGGGAATGGCGTGAAAAAAAGAGGATGCAAATCTTTACTGTTCGATTTACATCCTCTTTTATCATTCTAATTAAGAAGTTATCTTTCTTCTCTAAAGTAATTTGTTCCGAGACTTTCCGGAGGCTGATTCTCTCTCT
>JAQXIB010000103.1 GCA_029007575.1 Clostridiales bacterium
TTTAATTCTTTCCGACCTGAATTGCACCGGAACGTGTTATCCTCCTTGCTGGGCGTCAGCCCAGCGTCGTCGTCTGCCTTTTTCGGTACAATTCATTCTCGAAAATTGATTAAAGCTTTCAATTAGATTTTAGTATAAAATCTGATTGATGCAAAAAAGACCTGTTCATGATAAAAGGAATGATCATTACCGTGCTGCAAAAGTTATGGAAAATTTTTTTGGTGTTTGCGAAAATAGGTGCGTTTACTTTCGGCGGAGGGTATGCCATGATTCCGCTGATACAAAAGGAAATTGTGGAAAAACAACATTGGGCAACCGATGAAGAGGTTTTGGATATGTTTGCCATTGCGGAATCTACGCCCGGTGTGATCGCGGTCAATACTGCAACTTTTTCGGGCTATAAAGTGGCGGGCGTATGGGGCGCGTTGGTGGCGACAGTTGCAATTGCCGCGCCGGCGTTTCTCATTATTTCGGTCATATCGGTGTTCTTTACGCAATTTCTTGCGCTCGAATGGGTAGGATATGCGTTTTCCGGCATACGGGTTGCGGTTGTGGTTTTGATGATCAATGCCGGCATTAAATTGGGAAAAGTGAATCAAAAAAATGTATTTAACATATTATTAACGGTTATCGCCGCATTGCTTTCCGCCTTTACTTCGGTGAATGTGATTTTTATTTTAATCGGCGCTATGCTGATCGGTATCATTTGCAGTTTGTTTTCTCAAAAGAAAAAATCATCGGAGGGAACAAACTAATATGCAGTTTTTACATCTGTTTTTTACCTTTGTGAAAATCGGTCTGTTTACCATCGGCGGAGGGTATGCCATGATTCCGCTGATACAAAGCGAAGTTCTAGCAAACGAATGGTTAACGCAACAGCAACTGGTGGATTTTATCGCGGTATCCGAGTCGACGCCCGGCCCGTTTGCTATCAACATTGCCACCTTTGTCGGGATGCAAACATACGGGATACCGGGGGCGCTGGCAACGACGATCGGAGTGATTCTTCCTTCGTTTGTGATTATTTTAATCATTGCGAAATTTTTTCTGTCTTTCCGCGAAAATCGTTATGTCAAGGCCGCGATGTCTGGTTTGCGCCCTACGGTGATCGGTCTGATTATCGCAGCCGCGTATTCGGTGTCAGGCAATATTTTTCTGATTGACAGCATTCGACCGAAAAATATCAGTGCCTTTTTTACAGAGTGTATTGACTATAAAGCAGTGATCATTTTTGTATTGTTGTTTGGATTGTCCAGATGGAAAAAAATGAGTCCCATATTGATCATATTGACTGCCGGCGGCATGGGAATTATATTATATGGATTGTTACCGGCATTTTAATCAGTACCGACCGTGTAAACGATCGGTTAACGTTGATAAAAGGAAAATGTGAAAATGATTGCCAAGAATCAAGAGTATATCATTGATATTATCGGAATGACCAACGAGGGAAACGGCGTCGGAAAAATAGATGGATTTACTGTTTTTGTCCCTTTGACCGCGGTGGGAGATAGAGTGCGTATCAAAGTCGTCAAGGTGTGTAGCAGCTATTGCTATGCAAGATTGGAAGAAATACTGACACCCTCACCGGATCGCATTCCGGTTGACTGCGTTGCTTTTTCTCAGTGCGGCGGCTGTGTATACCGTCATATCAGCTATGACAGCGAACTGCGGCTCAAACAGCAGCAGGTGCAGGATGCATTTGAGCGTATCGGCGGGATCGATACCGATTATTTGCCGATTTGCGCAGGTGAACGAATTGACGGATACCGCAACAAATCGCAGTATCCACTTGCGGTTAACACTGAGGGTAAGCCATATGCGGGATTTTACGCGATGCGCAGCCATCGTATCGTGCCCTGCGATCGGTGCCTTCTGTTACCGGATCGCTTTGAAGCGATCAAACGGAAAATACTGAAATTTATCGAGGAAAACAATATCAGCATTTATGATGAGCTGACCGGTAAAGGGCTGATACGGCATATTTATCTGCGTCACGCCGAAAAAACAGGGGAAATCATGGTGGTGCTGGTTTGCACCCGCAAAAGACTGCCTCATGCCGATCGGCTGGTTGAAATGCTCACTTCCGATCCGGACATTGTTTCGATCGTGATCAATGTCAACGACAAAAACACCAATGTGATCTTGGGAGAATCATGCTTTGTGTTGTATGGAAAAGAGCAAATTTGCGATATTCTTTGCTCCAACAAGATCAATATTTCGCCCCTGTCCTTTTATCAGGTCAATCGAGATCAGGCGGAAAGGCTGTATGAAATTGCGTCGTGTTTTGCCGGATTGACTGGTTCTGAAATTCTGGTAGATCTGTACTGTGGCGCAGGGACGATCGGATTGAGCATGGCAAAAAAAGTGAAGCGGTTGATCGGCGTGGAGATCATACCGCAGGCTATTGAAAACGCCAAAGAGAATGCCGCTCAAAACGGGATTTCCAATGCAGAATTTATCTGTGCGGATGCGGCAAAGGCAACGAAAATGCTGCTACGAAGAGGATTTCAGCCTGATGTCGTGATTGTGGATCCGCCCAGAAAAGGGTGCGGAGAGTCGGTTGTGAGGGACATTGTTTTAATGAAGCCGGAAAAAGTGGTGATGATTTCCTGTAATCCCGCTACTGCGGCAAGAGATTGCGCAATGTTCCAGGAGCAAGGTTATCGCTGCGTGAAGATACAGCCGGTAGATTTGTTTCCGAGAACCGCACATGTGGAGTGTGTGGTGCTGTTGGAAATGATAAAATAAAAATTCAATTACAAGCAAAAACGCAAACAGCGTAAAACAATGATGTTTTACAAGCTGTTTGCGTTTTTTAATTTTGTTGCTTCTCGTTTTGTATCGTTCATAAATGCGCGGCGATTTTATGTATGAACGCATAACAATACGGATATAATATTTCCGTAAAATTGATTTTCAAAAGATGCAAAGCATATTCGGGTTCGATGCGCTTTGGAAAAGGAGATATATTATGTCGCAAAAATTAAGCAGATCTACCATCCGTCTGACCGGCTCTCCGTCTGTGGTCGGATCGGCAGCCGTAGGAGGCAAAAAAGAGGGCGAAGGGCCTTTGGCAAAATATTATGATATTCTCTGTGACGATTCCAGCCTGGGAGAGCAAACATGGGAGAAGGCGGAAAGCAGACTGCAAAAAGACGCGGTCAATAAAGCGCTGGAAAAATCCTGTTTGTCTACTACCGATATTGATTTCCTGTTTGCCGGAGACCTGCTTAATCAGTGTATCAGCTCCACTTACGGCTTGCGGGATTTGGAGATACCGTTTTTAGGAGTTTACGGGGCTTGTTCTACGATGGCGGAATCGCTGGCGCTTGCTTCCCTTTTTGTCGATAACGGCATCGCAGTACACGCGGCTGCGGTGACCTCCTCTCATTTTTGCGCCGCGGAGCGCCAATTCCGCCTGCCTTTGGAGTACGGCGGACAGCGTACTCCGACTTCACAATGGACGGCTACGGCATCAGGCGCGGCGATTGTTGCACATAGTGATAAAGGCCCTTTTATCAAAGAAATCAGCATCGGAAAAATTACCGACATGGGTATTACCGATGCCAATAATATGGGTGCGGCAATGGCACCCGCCGCTTATGAAACCATCAAAACCTTTTTGCAGGATACCAATACTTCACCGACCGATTATGATTTAATTCTGACCGGAGATTTGGGACAAGTCGGTACCAAGCTATTGCTGGAGCTGTTACAAAAGGACAATATTGATATTTCTGGCGTTCATAATGATTGCGGCTTGATGATCTATGATATGGAAAAGCAGGATGTTCATGCGGGCGGTTCCGGCTGTGGTTGTTCCGCATCGGTATTATGCGGATATATCATGCAGGAAATCACAGCGAAACGGCTGAATGAAGTTTTGTTTGTCGCGACAGGAGCCTTGATGTCACCGACCAGTGTGCAGCAGGGGGAAAGTATTCCCGGCATCGCGCATTTGATTCATCTGTCCTCTTCAAAATGAGAAAACCGCAAAGGAAAGGAATAATCATTTATGGATTTTTTAATGTATTTGAAAGTGTTTTTAGTGGGCGGCGCGCTTTGCGCGATCGGCCAAGTGCTGATTGATTACACAAAGTTAACGCCTGCCAGGATTTTGGTATCTTATGTTGTGGCGGGCGTGTTTTTGGGAGCGATCGGCGTGTATGAGCCGCTTATCAAGTTTGCAGGAGCGGGGGCATCTGTCCCGCTGACCGGATTCGGTTACTTGCTTGCCAAAGGAGTAAAGGAAGCCGTCGCCGCGAATGGATTTATGGGTATTTTTACCGGCGGGCTGTCTGCGACTGCCGCAGGAATCTCTGCCGCAATCATATTCGGCTTTATCATGGCGCTCATTTTCAAACCGGGTGACAAAAACGATTAACAGTCGTACCGTCTTGACTTTTATGTGATTGAGTGAGCAGAAAAATTTGATGTTCCGCCGTTTTTCTTGTATACAAAGAGCCTTAACAAGTGTAAACGTCGCTTGTTAAGGTTTTTTCATAAAAAGCAAAAAGGAAAATTTTCTTGTTGTCACTTTCAATCTGTGTAAAATATTGATGTTTTTCTGTAATTTATTGTATTATTCTTTTGAGATCCCGATGATATAATGATAACAACAAAAGCAAACGGCAAACAAAATATGGAAATTTTGATAGGGGGGATACGCAGTGGGCGAAACTATTTTGGTAATGGACAAAATCGAAAAGCGCTTTTCCGGCGTACACGCACTGAAATCTGTTAATTTTGAGCTTCGCGCAGGAGAAGTTCATGCACTGATGGGGGAAAACGGTGCAGGAAAATCCACTTTAATGAAAGTACTCTGTGGTATTCATCAGCGGGACGGCGGCGAGATCACGTTGTTCGGCAAACCGGTACAGTTTGCCAACATTGCCGAATCGCAGGCGGCCGGTATCAGTATCATTCATCAGGAACTCAACATGATGAATCATCTGACTGTTGCTCAGAATATTTATATCGGCAGAGAACCGCTCAAGAGCAATTTTTACATTGATGACGCGCAGATGGAAAAAGACGCGAAATTGCTTTTTGAAAGAATCGGTGTTGATATCGATCCATCCGTTGTGTTGGGCACTCTGACGGTTGGCAAGCAGCAGATGGTGGAAATTGCGAAAGCGATTTCTCATGATTCCAAGCTGCTTGTTCTGGATGAGCCGACGGCTGCTTTGACACAGACAGAGGTAGAAGAGCTGTTCAAAATCATGAACGACCTGCGTGATAAGGGAATTGGTATGATTTATATTTCCCATAGAATGGATGAAATCAATCGGATTTCCGACCGAGTGACCGTTATGCGTGACGGAGAATATGTCGGCACTTTGGTGACTAAAGAGACAACCAAAGATGAAATCGTGAAAATGATGGTCGGACGGGTCATCTATGGTGATAAAAAAGAAAAGAGCATGGTGCCGGAAGATGCGGAAACCGTTTTGGAAGTCAAGCATCTCAACAGCGGCAACACCATTAAAGATGTCAGTTTTAAACTCAGAAAAGGGGAAATTTTAGGATTTTCCGGTTTGATGGGTGCAGGCAGAACTGAGGTTGCCAGAGCAATCTACGGTGCAGATCCGTTTGACAGCGGTGAAATTTATATTAAGGGTAAAAAAGTTAAAATAACCGCCCCGAGCGTTGCGGTGAAAAACGGCATTTGCTATCTTTCTGAGGACAGAAAGAGATACGGCTTAATGCTGGATAAATCGGTAGCCGAAAACTCAGTACTGGCTTCGCTGGACGATTATATTCATTGCGGCTTTATCAATGACAATAAAATCCGGGAAGATGCGGCGGCTGCAAACCGCAAGCTCCGTACCAAGACGCCTTCTATGGAGCAAAAGCTGAAAAACCTCTCCGGAGGTAACCAGCAGAAGGTCATCATTGCCAGATGGCTGATTAAAGATTCTGATATCTTTATTTTTGACGAGCCGACTCGAGGCATTGATATCGGCGCGAAAAGTGAAATGTATGAGCTGATGGAAGCACTTGCTTCACAGGGCAAATCGGTTATTATGATCTCGTCGGAATTGTCCGAAATTCAGCGTTTAAGCGACCGGGTTATCGTAATGTGCGAAGGCAGAATTACTGCCGAACTGGATATTGCAGATGCAACTCAGGAAGAGATTATGAAATATGCTACAATGCGGGAGGGATCAACATATGGAAAACAGTAAAACTTTAAAGGTGCCGGTTTCCAGAAAGGTAAGAAATTCGGGCGTCAAAATGTTAAACATGTTAGGCACCAAGGGTAAACAGAACATGATCGTTATTGCGGCTTTGATCGTTCTTGTAGTGATCTTTGCTGCTTTGAACCCAAGATTCGTCAGCACCGGAAATATCGTCAGTATGGCGCAATCGCTTGCACCGTATGCGATTATGGCTTTGGGCGTTACTTTTGTTATCGCGACCGGCGCTATTGACTTGTCGATCGGTACTGTTTGTATTGCTTCGGCGGTCGTTGCCGGCAAGATGTACGAGGGCGGCATGCCGCTGTGGATGACCATTCCGGTTATGATACTCATCGGTACGTTGTTCGGCTTTATCAACGGCTTGTTGGTGGCAAAATTAAAGATGCCGGCATTCATCGCTACACTGGGTACCATGATGTTGGCACGCGGACTCAGCGCAATTATCGTTGCCGTGCCGAACATCTTTTTCCCGAGCGGAACATGGTTCAACAAAGTGTTCTCTAATGTAAACGATATGCCGGTTGGTTTGTTCTGGGTAGTCGGCTTCGGCGTGATCTGCATGTATCTGATGTATAAATGTAAGATCGGAAGATACATTCTTTCCATCGGAAGCAACGAGGAAGCAACCAGACTGTCCGGTATTAATACCGATAAATACAAAGTAATCGCTTATACGATCAGCGGTATGGGCGCAGGCATCGCGGCTATTTTCTGGGCAGCTTCTTTCCCGACCGTTGCAGCGGCTACCGGAAACGGTATGGAGCTTGATGCAATTGCCGGTGTATATATCGGCGGCACCAGCGCTACCGGTGGTGTGGCTTCTATCGCAGGTTCGATTATCGGTTCTGTGATGTTGGTTGTGATCCGAAGCGGATTGAACTACGTGTTGGCAAGATTTGATTTGACGGTGAACGCGACTTATGTTACCTATGTTTTGACCGGTATCATCGTTGTGGTTGCAGTTTTGATGGACGTTATCAAGAACAAGAATGCGAACAAAGTCAAAATTGAGACGGAGGCTGACAAATACAAGAGATTATATAAAGAGCATAATTATGAGCTGGAATCTCAGATTGACGCAGCTTGGGTAGACGGTTTATTAAGCGATCAGGAACGCAAAAACAAAATAGAGGCTCTGCAAAAAGAAATTGCAGCAAATAAAGTGACTTTTAAAACGGAATATGCAAAACTGAAACAGGCAAAATAATCATGTTGGATGAATAATGGTTAACCCCCGAAAGGGTTAAAATATGAAAGTGAAGAGAGGTATTGTTTTATGATTTCAATGAAGAAAATGGGTGCATTGATGCTGTCCGGAGTTCTGGCAACTTCTATGGCTTTTGGTTTGACCAGCTGCAGCAGCG
>JAQXIB010000104.1 GCA_029007575.1 Clostridiales bacterium
TGTCAGAAACACAGAAAAAATTTTGGGCGCAACGCTATCCGGAAGGTGTGATACAGACATTAGAGGAACGAGAGATACCGCTAAAAGCTTTTTTGGCACGTGGAATCAATCAGGGAAATTATGACGCAAACCGCGGCATTCCGGGAACAGGTATTATTGTCTCTCCTTATTTTACACAGACGGTGGAAGGGGAGGATGTTCCGGTATACGGAACGCTGACCTATGCTCAAAGCTATGACAGCGGTACGATTCATTCTTTTTCTACGGTGTATGTCAAAGAAGAAGCACTGCCGTTAACAGTGACGTTGCGCTTGCGAGGATGGCAAGCTGAAAAAGTGGAACTGTTGCCTGAACGGATGCAGACAAAGGCTGTATTGCAGGGGGACGAGGTTACTTTTTCCCTCAAAAGCTTTGGAGATCATACGCTGCTGTTTGACGATGATGACCAATATCATGGTTATACCTTGCTGGTGCGTCCTTATGTAGATGAAGACGAGGAAATCCGTTCTTTACAGCAGCAATACGGGACGGAGCATGTGACTGTCTTTGAGCCTGGATTGCATCCGATAAAGTACCATTGTGTGACAGAAGATAACAGCGTGGTTTACATCCGATCAGGCGCATTGTTATTGGCAGAACATTGCTGGGATATCCGTTGTGAAGAGGACAACAACAAGGCGGAGGAGCCGGAAGCGTTAAACACCTGCGCCGGCAACAGATATCCGTTTTTTGCAGTATCACAGTGCCGTAATATCCGAATATACGGTCAGGGTGCGTTAGATCTCTCACAGCTTGATTGGCATGAACGCAGAGGAATGGTGTTTTCTGATTCCCGTGAGTTGTATGTCCGGGGCATCCAGTTGATCAATTGTCCTGAGTGGGCATTGATTTTCTATCAATGCAGACAGGTGGATATCCGCTATGTAACTGTGTTGGGCTACAAAACGAACAGTGACGGCTTTGCAATCTGTAACTGTCAGGATGTGGTAGTTTCCGATTGCTTTGCGCGCAGCGGAGATGATTTGTTTGAGGTTAAAACGCTGCATAGTAAAGCGAATGTTGCTTGCCGAAATGTGACCTTTGTTCGATGCACGGCTTGGAACGGAAAGGCTCGATGCTTTGGAGTAACGGGAGAAGTTTGGCAGGAAATTGCAGATATCACTTTTAAAGATTGTGATATTATTTGGCGGGATGCGACATGGGATAATGATCGGATCGGCGGTTTGGTATTGATCGTTGAGCAAGGAAGTGCGCCGATCCGCAATATTATTTTCGATTCGGTCAACATACACCGAGATCGCGGTCGCCCTATCAATTTAACCTTGTATGATCAAAATTTGCCTGAGGTCTTCTTTGAAAACATCCTTTTTCGGAATGTCCATGTTTTCGGTGATTTGCCGCCGCAGATATTGGTCGGTAAGGATCAAAAATTCCCGGTAACGCTTGCTTTTGAGCATTCAACGGTTAACGGAAATCCGGTGACAGCGGCATCACTTGCCGGTTGGGACGGCAGTCATGCATGTTTGAAAATTCGCGTCGAGCGATGATTATCAATGGAATTTTTCATTTAACATGCTTTGCGACAGATACCATGAGTTTGGATTTGTTGATTGGGATGCAGACAATCGGATTGGTATACAGTGATATTACTGTAAGAAATGATTACAAACTTTGTACTTTGTCCGTTCATAAACAACGGTAAATTGCTTTGATATCGTTGTTTGTAAATTGTTTAGTGAGCATTAAATATTACAAACGAACAATAAATGGAGGAGCACCGTATATGATCATACAACACACACCGCCGATGGGGTGGAATACATGGAACACCTTTGCGGAGAAAGTCAATGAACAGTTGATTTTAGAAAGTGCAGATGCCATGGTGGAATCCGGATTGCGGGATGCAGGTTATCAGTATTTAGTGATTGATGACACTTGGACAGAAAAACGGAGAGATAAAAATCATCATCTGGTAGTCAATCGGGAAAAATTTCCAAACGGAATCAAGCCGATCGCCGATTATTTGCACCGGCGCGGATTGAAACTGGGGGTTTATTCCTGCGTGGGGAGTATGACTTGCACGCAGCACCCCGGCAGTTATGAGCATGAATTTATTGATGCTGCGGATTTTGCGGCATGGGGTGTCGATTTTTTAAAATACGACTATTGCTTTAAGCCGATCGACGAGAAAGGATATTTGCTGTATCGCCGGATGGGAATTGCATTGGCAAATTGCGGTCGGGATATCTTGTTCAGCGCGTGCTCTTGGGGTATCGATGACACCGCCAAATGGATAAAAACATCCGGTGCGCACATGTGGCGTTCGACGCATGATATCATAGATTCATGGGAATCGATCAAAAAGATTACCCGTGAGCAGCAAGAAACAATGGCACTTAACGGCCGCGGATGCTTTAATGATATGGATATGTTAGTCGTGGGAATGAACGGTCGGGGACATGCCGGCTTGCAAGGCTGTGATTTTATCCAGTATCGCACCCATTTTTCTCTTTGGGCGTTTCTTGGTTCACCGTTGATGATCGGATGTGATATTCGTCATATGAGCGAGGAAACCTGCTCGATTTTACTCAACAAAAAGGTGATTGCGCTGAATCAAGATCCGGCGTATTGCCAGCCTTTTTCAATCGGCGGTTTTTGCAACTTTAAGCCGGGCGGCAGTGATGAATGCTTCATTTTAGGTAAGCTGTTGGCGTCAGGTGATATTGCTATCGGCATTTTTAATTTATCAGAGAACATACAAAATTTTTATTTTGCAATGTCAGAGATCGGGCTAAATCGTACTTGCGGTAAAAAGCTGGTAATGACTGATTTGTGGAGCGGAGAATGCTTTGAGACGGTTGATACTCGATATACGGTTACATTGCAGTCACATGATTGTCAGCTATTGATTGCAAAGGTGGTTGACGAAGATTGAACCAATGTCGGAAATGCGGTAAAGCCTTAACAGGTGATGAAATTGCAATCTACCGCAAGTTGATTTGCCGTACGGCGCAAAATTTTCTTTGTAAGGAATGTCAAGCTGCCTATTTTGGGTGCAGTATCGAGCTGATTGACGAGAAAATCCGTCAGTTCCGGGAGAGCGGCTGCTTTTTATTTCCGAAACCAGAGGCCGCCGGTCAGAAAAACGGGATTTGCAAAAAATAAATCTGTTTGAGGAGGCAAATTTGTGAGGCCAAGATTACAATATCATTTTGAACCTGCAAAGGGATGGATGAACGATCCAAACGGATTGGTATATTTTAACGGGATGTACCATGCTTTTTTTCAGCATAATCCACATGCTCCGAAATGGGGACAGATGTACTGGGGACATGCCGTCAGCAAAAATTTGATAGATTGGGAAGAATTGCCTATTGCGCTTTATCCGGATAAGGATTATGAGAATACCGGCGGATGCTATTCCGGAAGCGCAATTGTCCATGATGGTATGTTATACTTGTTTTACACTTCCGTTTCTCAAGAACTCAATCAGACCCAGTCGGTGGCGTTCAGTAAGGATGGCGTAACGTTTGAAAAATATGAAAATA
>JAQXIB010000105.1 GCA_029007575.1 Clostridiales bacterium
GTCACGGGCAGGGCAAAGACAAGGCGGAAAATGCAGCGACTATGGCAATCTCCAGTCCGTTGCTGGAAACTTCTATCAATTGTGCGCGTGGGCTTATTGTTCACATCACAGCCCCTTCTGATATTAATCTTGACGAAGCAGATCAAATTACAGATATGATTACAAAGTCTGCACATCCGGATGCTAAGATTTTCTGGGGCGTTGTTTTTGATGATGATTATGAGGATGAGGTGAAGGTGACGGTTGTAGCTACCGGGTTTGACGGAGAGAAAGATACCCTTTCTGCTTCCGGAACCGAAGTCGGAACCGAAAACGGCGGAAAACGTTGGGATTTTGATACCGAATTTGATGACATCTTCAAGATTTTCAATAAATAAAAGTGAAATTTAATTCATGAAGTATACTTTACTTATGGACCGATATACGGAGTGCGAATGCACTTTGTATGTCGGTAATTTTTTTGTTTTGTATATAATGAACACAGAAAGCTTTTATTTTTTTACATTTTCAATCTGTGTTTTTGATATTTGATATTGATATCAGTAGTTATATATGATATAATATTTTTATTGGTATTTATTATTTTATTTACTTTTTACAAACATTTAATAAGATATCCATAATGAAGATTTATATTTTCGCTATTCTAAATTAGGTTGAAGGTTTAATACATAAAGCTCATAAGATTTACACATTTTGTATCAGTTTGTTGTTTCCCTGAAAATTATTTGCGAATGATTTGAAACAGCAAGATGTTCGTGAAAAATCGTTTTCAGGTGAATATATTATTTCGCAGGCAGACTGCAAAGGAGAGGATTTTTATGAAACAGCATACCCCCGACACGATTAAAAATATTGCTTTGGTCGGACACGGCGGATCGGGAAAGACTTCATTGGCAGAGGCAATGTTATTCTTCTCAAAAGCGACGGATAGGTTGGGGAAGATTGCTGATGGAAATACTGTTTGTGATTATGATACGGAGGAAATCAAAAGAAAAATCAGCATCAATATTGCACTGGCTCCGTTAGAATATGAAGACGTTAAAATCAATTTGATCGATACTCCCGGACTTTTCGACTTTGCCGGAGGCATGGCGGAAGGCATTCGAGCGGCTGAAAATGTGTTAATTACGGTGTCCGGTAAATCTGGCGTCACGGTCGGCGCGAAAAAAGCCTATGAAAAAGCGGTGGCAGCCAATAAGTCCAGAATGTTTTTTGTTTCCAAAATGGATAATGAAAACGCGGATTTCTATAAGGTTTTGGAACAATTAAAAGCGGCTTTCGGACCGTCGGTGTGCCCGCTGGTCGTACCTTATGTGGAGGACAGAAAAGTCAAATGTTACATTGATCTTTTAAAGAGCAAAGCGTATCGGTATGAAAACGGGAAAGCTATTGAGGTGGATATGCCCGACATCAAACATCGCTATGAGGGGTTGATTGCCGCAATCAGCGAAGCGGTAGCAGAAACGGATGAAGCTTTGTTTGAAAAATATTTCTCCGGTGAGGAATTTACACATGAGGAATTAATCCTCGGTGTTAAAAAAGGCGTGAAAGACGGTACGATTGCTCCGGTATTTTGCGGTTCGGCAGCTACTTTGGACGGCATCGAAATGCTGTTGCACAAAATAGTGAAGCTGTTTGCATCTGCTGAAGACAGCGGAACCGAAACAGCAACCAAGAGCGACGGCACTGCGGTTACGATACCCTGTGTGCAGAATGGTCCTGCTGCAGCTTTTGTATTTAAAACGGTTGCCGATCCCTTTGTGGGCAAGATGTCTTATGTGAAAGTGGTTTCCGGTGTGATCAAAAGCGATCAAACGCTGATGAATATGACAGCCGGATCGCCGGAAAAGATCGGAAAAATATTGCTTGTCAAAGGCAAAAAGCAGGAAGAAGTTTCGGAACTGTCAGCAGGGGATATCGGCGTTCTGACCAAACTCGGTGTGAAAACCGGAGATACTTTATGTGAAGAAAAATTATCCTGTAAATTTGCGGGATACGAAGTTCCTGCTCCGTGCTATACTATGGCGATTATCACCCAAAAGGGCGATGAAAGCAAAGTGGCAAACGGACTACATCGTTTGTTGGAGGAAGATCTTACACTTGGGTTTGAGGTGAATAATGAAACGCACCAACAGTTGCTCAGCGGCTTAGGAGAACAACATTTGGATGTTACCGTGGCTAAGTTGAAATCTAAATTCGGCGTAAGTGTGACCTTGGAGCCTCCGATCGTTGCCTATCGGGAAACCATTCGAAAAAAGGTGAAAGTAGAGGGAAAACACAAGAAGCAAACCGGTGGTCACGGTCAATATGGTCATGTGTGGATCGAGTTTGAGCCATATGACGGAGAGGATCTGTTGTTTGAAGAAAAAGTATTTGGCGGCGCGGTGCCGAAGGGATTTTTCCCTGCTGTTGAAAAGGGATTGCGAGAGTGCATCCAAAAGGGTGTATTAGCCGGATATCCGGTAGTGGGATTAAAAGCAACGCTTCTCGATGGCTCTTATCATCCGGTGGATTCGTCTGAAATGTCGTTTAAAATGGCTGCTACGCTGGCTTATAAAGCCGGTCTGCCGCAAGCCTCGCCGGTTTTGCTGGAGCCGATCGGTTCCTTGAAGGTGTATGTGCCGGATGCGAATACCGGAGATATGATGGGCGAATTAAACAAAAGGCGTGGCAGAGTGCTGGGAATGACGCCGCAAGGAAATGATATAACCTTGATCGAGGCGGAAGCGCCGATCAGTGAGATGCACGATTTCACTACCTTGGTACGTCAAATGACACAGGGAAGCGGTTGGTTTACCTTTGTGTTCGAGCGCTATGAGCAGCTACCGTCCAATTTAGAGGCATCCGTGATTGAGAACGCCAAAAAATTATTCGGAAACGCATAATCCGAAAAAATAGCTTAAATTTAAAAATCCCTTTCTTGTTTTTGAGAAAGGGATTTTTAATCATTATATTTACTGAACCAATCCAAAAAACGCATCGGTTCGAACGGCTATTTCATACTAAAATCTAATTGAAAGCTTTAATCGATTTCCGAGGATGAATTGTGTCAGAAAAGGAAGACGACGCCGCTGGGCTGACGCCCAGCAAGGAGGATAACGCTTTCTGGCGCAATTCAGACCGGAAAGAATGAAAGTATTTAATTAGATTTTAGTATAAGATCATTCCAACCGTTTTGCCTGATATAATCAGGATAATCAAACAGCCCGACATTGCGGTCTACATCTCCTGCGATACCATTGACAGTGCCTTTGGAAGTATATTGCCACATGCGGTAAGCGCCTTTATAAGTCGGACCGCCGGTAGTGTAATGGGCAACCCAGACGTCAAAAGCGGAAAGTGCAGACATATTTAATTGATTGTTTAACCAACTGGTGCTGGCGTAAATACCGGGATAATATCCGAGTGCTTTGATCTTGTTGCAGAAAGCCATTGCCGTTTCGGTTCGCTGTGCTTTTGTTAATTTATCGGCGCGGCCTGTTCCGGATATATTTGCCATTTCCGTGTCAAAATAAATCGGATAGGTTAACTTTTTCTTTCCCGCTGCGGTCCAAGCGGTGTTTTGCTTTGCCTCGTTGATCCATTCCACTACTTTAACAGCTTCTTCCTCTGCCTCCGCTTTGTTAATTGCTTGAGTAAAGAAGTAAAGCCCGCAGTCAATGCCAACATTGGTTGCGTTGATAATATTCTGCAAAAATTTAGGGTCTTTTGCGATCGTTCCCGCAGAACCGTAACCTCGATATCCGATACGGATAATTGCAAATTCTACGCCATCATTTTTCACTTTGTTCCAATCGATATCTCCCTGGTATTTGGAAACATCAATGCCGACTTTAGAAGAAAGAACTCCATCATTATCAAAGTAATAAGTTACACCGTTTGCGGTTTGGTAGCCTGTAACCGGTTTGCTGTTTTGGTACAAATAGGTTTTTCCTTCATATGTATACCATCCGTTTGCGGGAGGAGCAAAGGGCGGTTTGGAAGAGGTGGTATCAGAGCTGCTTAAAATACTGCTTGTCCCCGTACCGGAACTGACGGATATATTAGACGAAGGAATCACAGAAGAGAGATCTGCCCCCGAAGGCGGAAGCAAGGAATCGGAGGAGATCGCAGAAGAAACGGAAGCAATAGTAGATGAATTTGGCAAGGAAGAAGGCTTCGAAGTGGTCACCGATGAACTGGATATGGCGGAAGAACTTGCGGCATTTGAAGAAGTGGGAGGAATGGTTATGGTGTCTTCCGGTGGCTTTTCATCATCGGTACCTGCAGAGTGGGAGGGAGCCATCGGATCCTCTGGATCGTCCAGACTGCCGACGTCCTTGTCTTTATCTACAATGATTAAATTGCCTTTGCCGCCTGAAATAGTGCCGGAAGAAATATTGGGTTGCGATTCACTGCTTGATAGGATGGGAATACTGCTGTCGGAATCCGTGTCAGAGGAAGTCATCATATCTTCCACAGAAGAGAGATTCAGTCCGACAGGAGTGTTGTCAACGATTGGACTACAGCCTCCTAATGTCATGGTGATGCTCGCTGTCAACAAGAATGTCAGGGCTTTTACCCCGATGCGCATAGAAATTCTCCTTAACCAGAAAGATTTACAACCAGAAAGATTTACAGGGTGAAAGCGGCGGCAACCCAGCCTCTTTCCCGCAGAGTAGTGATATGCTTTAAACCGCAATCCGACATAGCACGCATGACTTCTGCTTCTCGCGGCTCGATAATGCCGGAGCAGAGCAACACAGAGTCTTTATGCATAAACGAGCAGATATCATGGGACATACGAATGATCACATCTGCGACAATGTTCGCACAAATAACATCATATTTTCCTTCCACCTTTGCGGTGAGATCACCGCAAATAAGCTGAAGCTTGTCCGATACTTGATTTCGTTCGGCGTTTTCTTGCGCCACCTTCACGGCAAGTTCATCAATATCCACTCCGACGGCGGATTTGGCGCCGAGCAGCAAAGCGGTGATTGCCAGAATACCGCTGCCGCATCCAACATCCAGCATGCGGGTTTCATCGGTGATGTAATTTTCCAATAATTGCATGCATAAGCGGGTGGTTTCGTGCGTGCCGGTGCCGAACGCCATACCGGGATCAAGCGTGATTTTGACATCATCTTCGTTTTGTTCGCAGCTTTCCCAGGAAGGGCAGATGATCATTTTCTTTCCAACTCGGATCGGATGGTAATATTTTTTCCATTCGTTGGACCAATCTTCCTCCTTGATGGAATCGGTCACCAGCGCAAAAGGAATATTGGAAAAGGACAACTGCTCCTTCAAATAAGCGGCAGCTTCCGCCGGATTGTCCTCCGGACTGACATAAATGTGGATGACAGCATGACTGCGGTCGCTTTTGAGCAGTTCCTCATCAATTAAATCAATGTGGGCGATCTCTTCCACTTCTGCTTCTAAATGGGAATAATCTTCAATATAGATCCCGTAGGGAACGGTCATTTGCGCAATCGCAGACGCTGTGTCGATATCTTTTACCGGAATTTTGATTTTAATTTCGGTCCAGTCCATGTTTATGCTCATTCCTTTCTAAATTTCTATAGGGCTTGGGACAAACGGCAGACCGCAATTTCAGTTTGCCGTTTGCAGAAAGCATAAAAGCGGAGTATCAAAGAAATGCGGGCGCATTTTTACTCATAGCTTTCGTTTTATAAATATTGATATGATTTATTATACAAAAAATCGTCGATAATTGCAAATATTTCTTTTTTAAAATGTAAAGAAAAATACTTGACAAAGCATATTGCGTCGGGTATAATAATACAGGTGTAAAGAGAAAAGATTTACAGGCGTGCTGATCTTCGACAGGAAGGAAATAGCAATGAGCAAGAATCTTGAGATTTCCGTTTTGCTTGATTATTATGGCGGTATGCTGACCGATAAGCAGCGAGACGTGATTGATTTGTACTATAATCAGGATTTATCCTTGGCGGAAATTGCCGAGCATGAAAAAATTTCCAGGCAGGGTGTGCGCGATAACATCAAACGCGGCGAGGCGTATTTGACAGAACTGGAAGAAAATCTGCATATGGCAAAGCAAGCTGCCTCTCTGCTTCACTTGTTGGAGGAAATACAGCGCAGAAACCGAGAAATTTATCGCATCAATGAGGAAAATAAATTTTCTGCCGAAATCAAAGAAAATGCAGTTGTCATAGAGGATAAGCTAAAATCCTTTCTGAAAGAATACGAGTAATAGATCGGGAAAGGCGGAGATGCCGATGGCATTTGAAGGATTGTCAGATAAGCTGGCGGCTGTTTTTAAACGGCTGAAATCCAAAGGAAAATTGTCGGAAAGCGATGTTAAGCTGGCAATGCGGGAAGTCCGCCTTGCTTTGCTGGAAGCGGACGTTAACTATAAAGTAGTAAAAGATTTTGTTTCCAAGGTGAGCGAACGTTGTGTTGGGGCAGAAGTTTTAGAAAGCCTGACTCCGGCACAGCAGGTCATAAAAATCGTTAACGAGGAACTTTGCGCGTTGATGGGCAATGGCAATGCACGGATTCATTTTCCCTCTAAACCACCTTGTATTGTGATGATGTGCGGTCTGCAGGGAAGTGGTAAAACCACCCATTCGGCCAAGCTGGCAAAATATTATAAAAAAGAAGGCTATCGTCCTTTGTTGGTTGCCTGCGACGTTTATCGTCCGGCGGCAATCCAACAGTTGAAAGTGGTCGGGGAACAAGCGGGAGTCAGCGTTTTCGAACAGGGACAGATCGATCCCGTTCAAATAGCCAAGAATGCCATCAAGCATGCGAAAGATCACGGCAATGATCTTGTGATTCTGGATACTGCCGGTCGTCTGCACATTGATGAGGAACTGATGAATGAGCTAAAGCGAGTCAAGGCGGCGGTAGAGCCGACGGAGATCCTGCTGGTGGTGGATGCCATGACAGGACAGGATGCGGTTAACGTAGCATCTTCCTTTGATGAGGCGCTTGGTATCGACGGCGTTATTTTGACCAAGCTCGACGGCGATACCCGTGGAGGTGCGGCGCTTTCGGTGCTTGCGGTTACCGGAAAACCGGTAAAATTCGCCGGTATGGGTGAGAAACTGGATGATCTGGAGCCTTTCCATCCGGAACGGATGGCATCCCGTATTTTGGGCATGGGCGACGTGCTGACTTTGATCGAAAAAGCCCAGACGCAGGTGGATGAAAAAGAAGCTATGAAAATGGCACAGAAAATCAAAGACAACAGCTTTGACATGAATGATCTGCTGGAGCAGATGCGGCAAATCAAAAAAATGGGTCCGCTCAAACAGATTATGTCGATGCTTCCCGGCGTCGGCAATCAGCTCAAGGACGTTGATGTGGATGACAAACAACTATATCGCATTGAGGCGATCATCACCTCTATGACCGCAAAAGAACGGGAAAAGCCGGCCATCATTAATCCGAGCCGGAAACGCCGGATCGCGGCGGGCAGCGGTACTAAGGTTGAGGATGTCAACCGCCTGCTGAAGCAGTTTGAGCAGATGCAGAAAATGATGAAGATGATGGGCGGCAAAAACGGAAAGGGCAAACGCAGAATGATGATGCCTCCGAATATGCCCGGAATGCCGGGTATGCCGAGATAGGAAACGGTATTTTCCAAGCTTTTGTTTGGTGAGATATAATTTTTTTACAGGAGGTGACAGTGAGATGGCTGTTAAAATTAGATTACGCCGTATGGGTGCTAAAAAAGCTCCTTTTTACCGTATTGTTGTTGCAGATTCCAGAT
>JAQXIB010000106.1 GCA_029007575.1 Clostridiales bacterium
CATACCGTGACTGCCGGAGATACTTTGCCGTTGATTGCGATGGCGTATGATACTTCTGTCCTGGTTCTGATGCAGAATAATCCGACCTTGATTGCCAACCCTGTTCTTACCCCCGGGCAAACGCTGGTGATTGATTTTACAGAAGAAAAAAGACGGTCGATCGTCATCAATTCCTATGCCTATCCTTATATCAACCGAGATGTATTGCGGCGTGCTTTGCCGTATCTGACCTATTTGACCATTTTCGGGTATGGGTTTACTCCGGAGGGCGAACTGATCGAAATTGATGACCAGCCGCTGATCAATCTGGCGTATGAGTATCGCACCGCGCCGGTCATGCTGATTTCTTCGATCACCGAGGAGGGCACCTTCAGCGGTAGCAAAGCGAGCCTGCTGTTTAACGATGTCAATCTGCAAAATAAAGTGATTGCGAATATTATCGACGTCATGGTGGAAAAAGGCTATGTCGGGCTGGACGTGGATTTTGAATATATTGAGGCTAAGGATGGGGAAGCATATCTGCGGTTTCTCGAAAACGTGGCGTCGCAACTGCACCCAATGGGATTTTTTGTCAATACCGATTTGGCGCCCAAGACCTCGGGCAGACAGGCAGGATTGCTTTATGAAGCACATAACTACCCGGAAATCGGGGCAATATCGGATACGGTGCTGTTGATGACCTACGAATGGGGATATACATACGGCCCGCCGATGGCGGTGGCTCCGCTCAATAAGGTGGCGGAGGTGCTGGATTATGCCGTGACCGAGATCCCTCCCGAAAAGATCTTGATGGGAATCCCGAATTACGGCTATGATTGGCAATTGCCGTTTGAGCGGGGCGTTACCCGTGCGACCACGATCGGCAATCAGCAAGCAATCGAAATCGCTGCCCGCTACGGAGCCGAAATACAGTTCGATGAAACAGCGCAATCTCCCTATTTTGAGTATTTTACAAGAAACGGTGTTAAACATGTCGTCTGGTTTGAAGATGTGCGCAGTATTCAGCAAAAGTTTGATTTGGCAGATGAATTTCGGCTGCGAGGCGTCGGCTATTGGAATATTATGCGGCCGTTTGCCCAGAATTGGGCATTGATCAGCGCACTGTACGGTGTGCAGAAGGTCGTATAATTTTACCCCTGATATTATGCTGTCCGTAATACTCCCGAAGCCGGTGCTTCCTGAAAAGGAAACGCCGGCTTTATGATTACCGCAATGGTTTAGCGCGCATACTATCGATATGGTCGGAGTGTGTTTTCACTCTGCTTAGAAAGGAAGAAAAATGCCGTATTTTCATTATCATGCGGTCGCAAAACAGTTGATTACCTCCGGAAAGCTGATCGGATATTATTATACTGACCGGCATAACGCCATTGCGCCGGCGTTGGTTTTGCTGTTTGACGATTATTCCCATCCGGTCATGCCGATCCGGCAGGAACGCTGGAAAGAGTATCAACCCTTGCTTCCGCCCGAGAAGGAACAAAAGAACAGCCGTTGAGAAAATCGCAGCGGTTGTTCTTTCTTTTTGTTTTGAATTGTGGTATACTGATAGGGCAGTGCTTGTTTTGGATAAAAAGGAGTTTTTCGATATGAAAAAAATCAAGAGCTTTGAAGTGGATCATACTACCTTGCAGATCGGAATGTATATTTCCCGTGTGGATGATGATATCGTGACCTATGATTTAAGGATGGTCAAGCCCAACGGCGGCGTTTATCTGGATACCGCCGGCATGCACACCGTGGAGCATTTGATGGCGACGTTTTTGCGCAATTCCGAATTTGAGAGAAATATTGTTTATTTCGGACCGATGGGGTGTCGTACCGGATTCTATTTTTTGCAGCGTGGTATGAAACATTCGGATGCAATCGCTCTGGTGCGGCGGGCTTTGGATTTTGTCATCGACTTTTCGGATGATATTCCCGGTTGTTCTGCGGCAGAATGCGGTAATTACAAGGAACACGATTTGTCCGCGGCGAAAAAGATGGTTCAGCCGCTGCGGGAGCGGTTGAACGATTATTCGGTGGAGCTGCTGCAATATGATGCGGCACGCTAGCTTGTTTGAGGATATGGCAATATGTACAAAAGTCAATACGTATTTCGTCTGATGTTATAAATTTACAGCACAAATTGTAAATAAAGTTACAAATCGATTGCAATTTGAGCTGAAAACGATTATAATGATAAACAGTTGTTACCGATTTGTAATAATTTGGATCTGCTCCGCAAATCGGTACTTTTTTTAACAGAATATTGGGAATACATCGCTGTTTTTCAAAAGAGTTGCTTAAAATTAAAATTCGGATCGAAAAGGAGTGAGTGCCATGGATCGCAAACAGGCGAATGATATAGAAAAGTTGCAGGATGAAAACGCTGTATCAACGCAAGGTGGCGATACAGGAAGTCAAAACGATTTTATTTATCAAATTTTCAGACATTCATATAAATTGGTTTCTTTTGTAGGCTTTGAAGTGCTTCGGGTGATCAAGCAGGTCTATGATGCCGAGAATCGTCTTTCCAAGGTTCTGAAAGGCAAATTGGAGCCTTCCCTGCAAAAGCTTTGCATAAAAATAAGAAACGGATTTTCTTCTTTCGGAAAATCCTTCGCTCGTCCTTTCACAACGATCAGTCACGGCTTTGCGTTGGTTTGCGATAGTGCTAAGACGGCGAAAAAGGAAAATCGCTCGGTTCGCAAAGCGGTTTTTTCTACTGTTTGCCGAGGTGCAAAGCGCAACGGCTGGTTTTTTAAAGGATTGCTCAATTATTCCGCGGCGGCGCTTGGCTTGGCGGTCGTGATTACCGCTGTTGTTTATATGTCGAATATGGACATTGCCGTTGCGGTAGAATATAAAGGTCAGCAGCTTGGCTATATTGAAAACGAGGCTGTTTATGAAGAAGCCTCCAAAATGCTTCAGGAACGCATTGTCTATGAAGAGGGAGATGTCGCGCTGGATACCCAGCCCAAGCTCACTTTAAAGATGATCAGCAATACCGATCAGGTAGTCAGCGAAAGCGGCTTGGTCGATAATATGATCAAAATGTCCGGCTCTGATATCGTGGAATCGAACGGCATTTATATCGGTGGTAAATTTTACGGCGCCGTTAAAACGGTATCCGAAATTGAAGCCACCGTGGAAAAAATATTGGCAAAATATAAAACCAATAATCCGAATGAAACGGTGGAACTGGTCAATCCGGTGGAGATCAAAGAGGGAATTTATCTCACTTCCTCGGTCAAGGAAGAACAGGAAATCGTGGATTTGCTCAATTCCGAGGTCGCGGGTGAGGTCACCTATACCGTTGAAGCCGGAGATACACCGAGCGGTGTTGCAAAGAAAAACGGCGTTTCGTACAGCGACTTTAAAGCCATGAATCCGGACTGTGAATCCAAGTTCTTGATCGGTCAGAAGGTATATATTGCGAAGTCGGAGCCGTTTGCGGCAGTAAAAGTCATTCGGAAAGAAACCTATAAAGTGGAAACGATGTTTGAAACCGAAACGATCAAAGATAACTCCAAGAGCATTTCTTATTCCAAGGTGACGCAGAACGGCGTCAAGGGCGTTACTGAAGTGACAGCGGATATGGAATATGTCAATGGCGTGAAAGTGAAAGAAACGGTGCTTTCCACTAAAGTGTTGCAGCAGGTTGTTAACCAGAAGATCGTGAAGGGTACAAAAATGCCGACTGCGGCGAAAGTAACCGCCTCCAGCGGCGGAAGCTCGCTCAGCGGATTGAAATTTATCTGGCCGGTGGCAGGCGGTTATATCAGTTCCCCGTTCGGCGGCGCCCGCAGACATGGCGGCATTGATATCGCGGCGCCCCACGGCACAGCGATTTACGCGGCAGAGAGCGGAACGGTTTCTCTTGCAAGATGGAACGGCAGTTACGGCAACTGCGTCGTGATCGATCACGGCAATGGGATTCAGACTTTGTACGGACATTCCAGCAAGCTTCTTGTTAAAGTAGGACAACAGGTGAAAAAAGGCGATGTTATCGCTTTGGTGGGGTCAACCGGAAGGTCGACCGGAAACCATTGCCATTTTGAGATTCATAAGGGCGGTAGCCGGATCAATCCCGCACCGTATATCGGATAGGAGGATAAAGTATCCTTCAAGACTGAAATGCTTATAAAGTATACACAAAAAGGACGTTCAAAAGGACGGCATTCGTGCCGTTCTTTTGTTTCATATCGACAGAAGGAGGTTTAGAGCTATGCCGGAAACAGCTCCGAATACGCCGCAAAAGCAGCCGGAATCGGATAAATACATAATCGTTATACAATCAGTATATCATTTTCTGTATCGTATGGTGTCATATGTCGGCTTTGAAGTGCTGAAGGTGATCAAGCAGATCTATGACGCAGAGCGTAAACTTTCCCTCTATACCGAAAAGAAACTGACACCGTTGCTGACCAAATTGGTAAAACGGATTCCGGCGGTTTGTCATGCCGCATTTTTGTCGATTACCCGTCCGTTTCGGGCTATGGTGAAAGGTTTTTGTCTGATCCGGCACAATGTTTCGGAAGCCAGAAAGGTAAATTTTCGCTCTGCGGTGGATGCATTTTTTGCGACGTTGTGGCAGGGCTTGCGGAATAACCGTTGGTTCTTTCGGACATTGCTGAACTATTCGGCGCCGGTAATCGGCGTGGTCATACTTTGCCTGACGATTCATTATTTTTCAGGCTTGACTGTTGCGGTTTCGGTCTCTCTGGACGGTAACCATATCGGCTATGTTTCGGATGAAACCGTCTATAACCAAGCGGCTAAAATGTTTCAACAGCGGATTGTTTATGAGGACAATGCCGAAAAAATCGACACCCACCCGTTGTTGTCGGTCGAAATCACTGACACGGCTAAGGTGCTGAATGAGGATCAGGTGGTCGATTCGATGATCCGCATGTCTGATCAAGACATTGTACAGGCGGGCGGCATTTATATCGGCGGTAAATTTTACGGCGCCGTAACAGAAACCGAAGCAATCGACGCAGCAATGGAAGAAATGCTTGCGAAGCACCGCACCGGAAAATCGAATGAAACGGTGCAGTTTGTCAAGCCGGTCGAAATCAAAAAGGGGTTGTATCTGACCTCTACCATCAAGCCTCAGCAGGAAATCGTCGATTTGCTGCATTCTGAGGTTGCAGGTGAAGTTACCTACACAGTGGAACAGGGGGATACCCCCAGCGGCGTTGCAAAGAAAAACGGTGTCTCCTATAGTGAATTTAAGGTGATGAATCCAAATTGTGAAACAAAGTTCCTGGTTGGGCAAAAGGTGTATCTGGCGAAATCCGAGCCTTTTTTGGCGGTAGAGGTGATTCGTCGGGAAACCTATCAAACCGAAACAATGTACGCCACCGAAACAGTGAAGGACAATACCAAGAGCATCAGCTATCGCAAAGTGACCCAAACCGGTGTGAAAGGGATTACAGAATACACGGCGGATATCCATTATATCAATGGGGTGGAAACGGCACGGAACATTCTTTCGACCAAGGTGTTGCAGACGGTTGTTAATCAAAAGGAGATCGTCGGCGGCAAGGTTTATACCGAGCACTATGAATCCCCGGTGACTTCCAGCGGAAACGGCTCTTTAAATGGGCTCAAGTTTTCGGATCCTATCAATGGCGGGAAGGTGACCACCCGTTTTAAAGCAGGCCATAGGGCGCTGGATATCGCTATTACAAACGGCACGCCGATCCATGCCGCCGAAGCAGGTCAGGTGATCCTTTCCAGATACTACGGCAGCTACGGCAACTGTATTATTATTGACCATGGCAACAACGTGCAGACTTTGTATGCCCATGCGGAACGGCTGAAAGCTCAGGTAGGACAGCAGGTTGCGAAGGGAGAAATCATTTCATGGGTCGGTCATACCGGAAGAGTCTACGGAAGAACAGGAAATCATCTTCACTTTGAAATTCGCTCCAACGGAAAACAGTTGAATCCGGCAAATTATATCGGAAGATAAGTTCATCTTTAAGCTGCGGCAAAGCGTCTTTGCTGTGAAAAAGGAGATTTCGGCATGATCATCAGAAAAGCAGAACGCAAAGATTTGCCTGCGCTGTTGGAAATATATAATTATGAGGTCATTCACGGCGTGGCGACACTGGACTTGTCGCCGAAGACGATGTCGGAATGGGAAAAATGGTTTGATGAACATAATACCGGAAATCATCCGTTGTTTGTGGCGGAGACTGAGGAACACGTTGCCGGATATGTGAGTTTGTCTTCCTATCGGGAGAAAGAAGCATATCGGAGCACGGTGGAGCTTTCCCTCTACGTGGGTGTTGCCGATCGAAAAAAAGGGATTGCGACGGCATTGATGCAGTATATTCTCGAAGAGGCAAAAAAGGACGCCGACACTCATACCGTGGTTTCTGTGATTACCGCAGGGAATGAGGCAAGCAAAAAGCTGCATCAAAAATTCGGATTTACATACTGTGGCACCATCAAAGAGGTCGGCTTTAAGCTCGGCGCATATCGTGATATTGAAAATTACAGCTTGACGGTTTCATCGTTATAGGGGAAAGGAGCGGTTTTGCAATGTTTTCGTTCTTCAAAAAGAAAAAGGCGGATAATAAAGAGCTGTATCGCCGTATCGACAAAAAACCGCTGAAATATGTGACCGAGCGGGATTTGGATACTTATGTGGAATCGGTGATCGGCAAAGAGGGCAGAATCAATATTTACGATGACGAGATCGCGATTTATTGCGACGGCACTGAGGTGTTTCGCTGTAAGCTGGATGGAGCGGATGTCGGTGAGCTGATGAGCATGGAGGGCGTCGTTTTAAAGGGCGTTGATCTCAAAACAGGCAAAATACGGAGCATCGTTGCTTATTATAAATATTACCGTAAGGTATGAGAAACCAAGTATTTCGCTAAAAACCTCCGGACTTTCAAAAAAGAATATTTTTACAGCACAAAAACAGTAATCTGGTATTCTCCCGAAGAGTCGGGGATGGGTTCTACGCTGACATGAAAGGTGCGGTTGTTGCCGCTGATGGCATAAGATAAAATATAATCCCATACCTGATCTTTCAGCGTTTTGTTTGCATCCTTGGAATTCGTCCGAAACTGCTTGGAGCTTTTTACCGATTCCGGCTGCGCATTGTCTGCCCAGGATAAATGCCGGCTTTGCAGAAATGCTTTGCAATCGGCAAGAATCTGTGTCGGATCATAAGGAGTTTGCCAATCGTTGTTTTCCTCAGGTTTGTTTTCCTCAGCGGCGTCGGTATTCTTCCTTGGGTCATAGGGAAAAGAAAATTGTTCTTCTTCCCCTGTTGTCAGGTTTTTTGAACAGAAAATTTTCTGCCCGTTGCGGGGCATACTCCAGGCGTAAAGACAATCGTTTTCTATCGCGTAATATTCGATGTCGGAGATAAGTGATTGTCGTTTGCCGGGATTTTTCGGATTGATGCGGCATAAATTGCCCGTTTTCTCAAGATAATAGATGTAACCATCAAGATATTCAAAAGAATAACCGTTGATGACGCATAACGTTTCGGCTTCCGCTTTGGGGCAACGATATTTGTGCAGGATCATCAGAAATAGTTGACAGCGTTGTTTTATGGTTGTTTCCGCATCCGGATAAGCCGCATATCAATAATAATATGAAAAAAATAAGTGAAATACGTTTCATCATTTTTCTCCTTTCGATCTGTCAAGCGCATTGATACTCCGTCCGGAAGCAACAAATCTGCTGACGTTATCCTATTTGCGCCAGTTTTTGACGTGCTTGCTCTGCGATTGCAAGCCGATTTCCGTGCTGCGCTACATACTGTAAATGCTCTTGGGCAAGATCCGGGCGGCTGGTTTTCTCGTAAATTTCAGCCAGATAATAGTGCATAGACGCCTGCTGGTAAGGATAAGGCTTCGCTTTCAACCGGTTGTGTAAATAAAGCTGTGCCGCGCTGTAATTTCCGTTTGCGATGTTGAGCAAACATTCTGTGTCTGCCAAACGAGCGAGCGCGAATAAGGAATTCTGGTCGGGCTTGCAGGTGCGTAAATAGTCGGCAGCGGTGTTCATATGCCGAACCATAGCCGGAATATCCCCTAGCGCATAATAGCTTGAGCAAAGGTTTAAATGAATCATTGCGGCAATGGGATAGACCGGAGTCTGAACCGGAAGACTGCAAAGCCTTTCTCCGATCTGTACGGCAGAGGCATCATCTCCGGCGGCATGATAGCCGACAGCGGAATTGGTTTGTATCAGCAGATCAGTCGGATTTGGTTTGGTTGCCTTTTTCATCAAGGGAAGATGATGCTGCAGATAATCATAGGGATCACACTGTTGGTTTAGCTTTGATGCGATTTTTTCATACTCTTTATTAGCAATCAGGAACGCTATGATTGTGGAAAGAATCACACAAATCACGGCAAACGCTACCGGAAACAGGATTTCCAAAATCGGATTTGTGATCTGAATGAGATGAAAACTATAAGTACGCTTGCCGACGTTCATCTTCCATTCCACAAATAGGAGAAAGGTCAAGCTAAGGGAGAGAAAGCAGAACAAAATGTATAATGCGAGAGATTTTTTCATAAATTTGATCATAGCTGAATACCTCCGATGATTTTTATGTCTGTTCGGCTTGTGACGACATAACATTGGATAAAATAAAAAATCCGGACAGCGAGACCATCCGGATACAGCATACATATGAAAGTGACTAAACCTGTAAGCCGGGTTCTGTTGAATACAGCAATCTATCTTGGCGCCGCGTCGCCGCGACGCTCCAGCCACCCGTCGGGACCGTCGAGCCAACGATAACATCCCGGTCGGTGTTGCATCGGATAGGGTTTACATGGCATTGCGGTCTCCCGCAATCCGGTGAGCTCTTACCTCGC
>JAQXIB010000107.1 GCA_029007575.1 Clostridiales bacterium
TGTTTCCCACATACACCATTTCAAGCATGGAGAAATCCTTGCTGTCTTTAACGGTGACAACAGGACCGTTGATTGAAAATATAACGTTATTCAACAGTATAACATTCCTTTCCTCAGGGTAATATGCAAAGGACAAACGCCCGGATAATAACAGCTTACTGTTCCTGATCGATCATCAATCCGCTGGTCTGGATAAAATAGGAAAACAGTTCATCCAACTTGGAATCAAAGCTTTGGTCGATCATGGTACCGGCAGCTTTATCCAAGAGTATAAATCCGCCAAGCTGAATGCTGCTGTCCTGTTCGACGGAAAATTGCTGCGTAAAATCATTTTCTTGCAGAAGGCTGAGATCCTCCTTGCGAACCAGAATTTTTACATCCTGCATTGACTGGTTTTGGAGACAATCCCGGATGCTGTCTGTTAAATAGCTTGGATAGTCATCGCTTTGCGCAAAATCGCTTAATTGCTTTTTGACATTTTGAAATACTTTGTCTGAAATTTGGTTGCGATAAAGCAACAACTCTCTCTTTGCGCTTAATTCAGCCTTTGCCATTTGCCGTTTAATATCAGATTGAATCAGATGTACCTGTTCCTGCATATAATCAAAATATTTATCCATTATTTTTTCATGATGTTCAGACAGAGCGTTTTCTTTGTTGCGGTCTGCTTCTTCGATGGTAGCGTTTACTTTGGCGTCCACATCCGAAAAAATAATATTTTTAAAACGTTGTAACTTTTCGTCGATCACGGACATAATCTAATCCTCCTGGAATGATCCCTGATACCGTAAGTGTGCATCGATTCTATGTTTACGGTATCTTGTTAGCGGCGAATAATGAATAAAACGACAGATTCACAAAGGCTTCCGCCTGTTTCGGCGAAAGCGGTGACTGTCATAACAAATCAGTTGAGCCCGTCATGAACATATCAATGACAGACGGGAGCTTTTTCTGAAACAATCTGCGAAAATAGAAATTTCAGCAGTAATGAACGGCAAGCTCTCAGTGAAGATAAAATATTAGAATTTAATATTTTAAATCTGAATACCGATTGCTTCATAAATATATTGTGAAATCGTATCGCTGATGTTAGAGGTACTGTGACGATCGGGAATTTCTACGATCAAGGGACGCTTACGGTTTAGCTTGAAATCATAGATAATTTCAGGGCATTGCTTCATTAATTTTTCTGTGATTAAAATAATACCATATTCCGGATCATTGCAGATATCTTCCAACTTTTGGGCAATTTCCTTTTTTTCATGCAGAACAACGCCCTCAATGCCGGCAAGGCGCATGCCGATTTGTGTATCGATATTGTCACTGATTAGATAAAATTTCATCGTCATAGCCTTTCCTTGCAGAATGCTGCTGCAATAAGATTTCGGTTTCTTTTAGCAGAAATAAAACTCGTTTAAAAGTCAAATCAAATGAATACTTTTTCTCTGTTAGGCAGACTGTTTTTATAGTTTACCTAAAATCATAAAGGAAATTAACAATCCATATAACGCGACACCTTCGCCCAAAGCAACGAAGATCAACGATTTACCGAATGCTTTCGGATCTTCGGAGAAAGCACCGATAGCAGCAGGAGCGGCAGAAGCCACAGCAATACCGGCGCCCAAAGCGGAAAGTCCGGTAACCAAAGCGGCGGCAAGATAACCCATTCCGGCAGCACTTCCGGCAGCAGCAGTGGTTTCAGCGGAAACGATACCACTGATCGGGAAAAAGATCGATAATGCTATCACACCAAAGAATGCGCACAAATTGTAAATAACGGCACGTTTTGCCTTTTTACCGGTGGTGATGCCTCTGTAAACAGGAATAAGCGGCATAGCTAACAAAACGACGATTGCAAGCGGAATTAAAAATTTAATCATGATAAGTTCCTCCATTGAATGAAAAGTATTCGGCTTTCACCGATTGAGCAATATTTTTATTGCGCCGCACCGCGGTGTGCGAAGCAAACTAAAACAGAACAAGAAACACATAAAGACGATATTGTGTTGACAAACGGCTGAGATCCGTTTTGTTCCTATTTTTCTTTCTCAGCCATATAATTGATTTTGGAAACGACAAACGGTTTCCCGTCGCCCTCAAAGAAGCGGCTGAAAATTTCGTAAAACTCCAGTCTTAATACCTGGATACCGACGATCAAGCCTTCCATTCCCATAACCAAAATGTTTCCGAAAATAATCACGATCGGACTTCCGACGGCACTGAAGGAGTGAGCCAGCGTGAATACCACCGCCATCATCCCGGCATGGCTGAGAATAAAACCGCCGACACGAAGGAATGACATAGTGTTGGTGATATAACTGAGTAGAAATTCAAACAGCTCGAAAAAGTTTTCGGTAATAAATCCGCCGATACCGCCTTCGGGCTTGATGTCTTTCCTTTTTTTACAGAGCTTGGACAACGGATCACGCAAAAACATTAATAACAGCGGGATCACGATACATATCACGATGAAGATCGGATTAAAGATGTTGATATCCAATAAGAGCATCAATCCGGCACCGACTACTATACTGCCGTATAATACTAATCCTGCCAGTCCGTTGGCACCGAAAAAGGCTCGTTCGTAATTCTTGTGCTTGATTCCCAATATAATGTTGATGATAATGGTCAGGATGATCATGAACGCACCTAAAACGACGGCTCCGATCAAAATGCTGTTGGTGGATTCCATGACTTCGATCGGCTTGCTTTCCAGATGAAACACCTTTTGATAGAAAGGATTCAGCAAATCCTCAAAGCCAAATACCGATCCGTAAATGACTCCGAAAAAGGCACTGGAAAAACCGATGCGAACCAAAATTTTTCCGAAATCCATTTTTTTCAGCTTGTACATCAAGAAACCGATTAAGGAAATCACCAGTCCTTGTCCGACGTCCCCAAACATCAATCCGAACAGCAGGGTATAGGTGATTGCCACAAGGGGAGTAGGGTCAATATCGGTGTGAGAGGGAAGACCGTACATGGTTACGAAGCTTTCAAAGGGCTTGGAAAACCACCCGTTTTTCAATTTGACCGGCGGTGTTAAGGACGGGTCTGCGTCCTGGGGCTTCATCACGCAGCTAACACTGCGGATTTCTTTGAAGCCAAGCTGAAATTCTTCTTTCTGAGAAAAGGGGATGAATCCGTTTAAATAAAAATGATTGTTGAATACGGCAACGTATTTTCGCATATCAAAGGTTTCATTTAACGAGGTAAGCTTGCTGAACAGCATATTGATTTCTTTTATGTGTTCATCGCTGATTTTTTTCAGTTCTTCCTGATAGAAAGCGTATTGCTTTTCGGATTCTTCCAATGTATGACGGATTTCTTTAATGGCGCTGTCCGGCGTGCCGTGCGCATAATCCGGAACCCAAATGCGCTCATAAAACAGCGAGGCGAAAATATCATCGATGACCGAGATCTTTGCGGTAGGAGCGATATAATATCCCCAATAATAATCATCATTGTGGTCGTAATCGAAGAAAAAGAAAGTTTTATGATCATAGTAGGATAGTTTTTTATAGCTGTCCACCGGCAGACGCCCGAATCGCACCTGCACTTCCTTACAGGCGAAAAGCGTATCAAAATCAACCGGACTGCCTTTTAAATGTTCCAATTGCTTGATCGTCTGTTCATAATCGGAAATCTGTTTTTTCAGTGTGGATTTTTTCTCGCTCAAATCATGTACTTTACTCTCTAATTCATTTACTTTATCCGCAAGCTGATCATTCGGAATCTTCAACTCGGAAAAATCGGCATATTGTACGTTTACGGATATATCTGCGGCAATGTCCAGTAATTTTTTCAGCGGTGCAGAATAGGGGTTGGTTTCATTCAGCAGTACAAATCCGTTTCCGGCTGTATTGTGTACGGCGGATTCAATATGAAAACATTCACTGACGCAGCATTGATTTAAGGTGGCGTCAAGATCTTCCATATTTCCGACGATATTCACCAATGCCATTTTCTCAATTGACATCGCTAATTACCATCCTTTCTTTTTTTTCATTAAAAGAGAACTAACAGCTTTCGAATTTCTTCCGCTGACAATTCATAGCGCACACCCTCAATAATGTTGGTGATATTGATTAATTCCATTTGAGCCAATGACAGAAAGCAGTACACTACTGCCGGAGCATTGGAAGAAAATCGAAGCAACTGTTTGTTATAATACGCATTTAAGCGTCTGATATCATCTTCGATGTAGGAAAATTCATCGTTGTCAATTTTATTTCCGTATGAACTGGAACTGATTGTCCGGAAAATATCCTCGCCGGATTCTGCATGCAGCAGATTTTCTAGCCGTTCCTTTTTTAGCTTGTACGTGAAAGGAAACAGATATTTTCGTATTTCCTCTCCGTTCATTTTAAAAAATGATTTCAGACGAAAAATAGTGGAAACATTAATTAATTCGATTTCGATTTTTAATATTTCCTCCAGTTCTTCCCGATGCTTGCCTTTAAAATCGCGCTGAATCAGCGAAAACATTTGGGTGTAGTACAAAGTTCGCAACGCAACCTCACATTCGGTGTAATCGATCAGTTCTCCGCTTTTGGGTGTGAATTGTCGAAGCACTTTTTCGTAAGGCGTTTTGTCGATCACCTGAAGCAAATCTTCAAAAGTTTTGACTTTGGCAAGCTCGATCATCGGAAAAGTTGCATGTGCAATCAAATATCCGGGTAAATCGACAATAAAATTTTCGGTGTTATTCGCATTAATGCCCATAATACAGCGCAGAATCTGTTCGATTTCAAGCCGAGAAATGGCAAAGGATAAAAAGTTGTGCTTTCCCGAAACATCATAATGCGTCAAGCGAATATATTTATTAAACAAAGATTTATGAAGCAATAGTTCAAGCTGACCGCGGTGAACGCTTTCCGGATAAATGTTGGACAGAATATCAGCGTAACCGGGCGTCTCTTTTAAATAGGCCGCAATTTCCCGAACTGACTTCATTCGCACAAGATCCTGATAGTTTTCATTCGTTAACCGCTTTCCGTACATGGCGCGGGATTTTGTGATCATAGCTTTATTAGAAAGCGAATTTAACACACTATCCTGTCTCCTTTCCGTTGCTTAATCGGCACCGATCTTTCTATTTTTTAAGGACTTTTTGAAATAAATCGTGTTCCCATTTTTCATGATGCTGTTCATACATATGATCGAGCCTTTTTTTCTGCTCCGCAAGTTTTTCAGACAATACGCCGATTTTTTCAGCCAGCATGACGTTTTGGTTTTCTCTCATCCGATTTAACTTATCGTTGCTGTTCTTTTGGGTTTCGATATCCATCTTTTTTATTTCTTCCAGCGTATCTTGTTCGGCTTTTTGCTGATAGGCTTCGGCATCGATGTATTTTTGCTGAGCCATTTTGTCTATTTCAATGATTTGCTGAATGATCGTTTGCATGATTGATGACCAGCCTTTCTATAAAAATCGCCGTTTTGTTTCAACGGGAGAATATCTTGTTTGAGCCGCTCTGACTGTAAACAGAGATACCTTTTGGCATTTACAGGAAGTATTTACTTCCTATTAATAATATATACTTAATATATACTTTTTTTCATAAAATAGCAATATTCAATGTGTCAAACATAAACAATTAGTATGGGACTGATTTGTGCAAAAACACAATCAAAATATCGACAAATACTAGCTTGTTACGGGCTCAACGCGCATATGTCGGAGGTCCGTTGAACATCAAATAAAAAAGCGCACTTTCTTTCCTGACACATAGAAAGAAAGTGCGTTCAGACTGTAGAAAAACTATAAATTTTAAAATTTGTCACG
>JAQXIB010000108.1 GCA_029007575.1 Clostridiales bacterium
CTTTACAACGGATTGTATCGTTTGGGAGAAAGTGATTATCTAAAATTAATGCTTTCAGAATTTGACCTTAACGACGTATACTCTCAGTATTGGGTGCTGAAATCTGCAACTGACCTATTGGATCGCGGCAATTGGAAACAAATTGCCGATTTTGCCGCAACCGTCAACAGGTCACTTTTATCTGAACCGGTTGAGACATTGTTAAACGAACTGTTCCGCCATGTTGCTCAGTATTCTTAGGAGACAGAACCCAGCACCGGGCGGGAAGCCGTCGGGTCGTAGCATTCCCAACGGTTCCCGCCCGAATTATGGAATGTTGATTTTGGAAAAACCATTCTGCTCTGCATACTCATTATAGATGCGGCGCAGGAAGGTTGTATGGCCTGCGCTATGATGATGGCACTTGCCATTGAAATGAGGTTGAAACTACGAAAAAATTCTATCATTACACCAAACAGAGCTTCCCTCCCGAAGCACGGGAACTGTTGAAAAAGTCAGGTTTCCGAATGAAGCGTAATCTTTGGTGGCGTGTTCAAAATGATTTACTAATTCAATATGTTGCGATCTGTAAGGCTTATTCCACGGTGTGTTTTTCCTCACAGCCGCTGTTCTGCGCAGATAGCGTATCGAGTTTATTCGACACTTACCATCTGCCTGCCTATGAAGAACACAAGGCTGGCGAGATTTACGGAATAACGCATAATATTCCATGGCATCATCCCATTCTACAGCTTTACACCAATGATGTGGAGAATGGAGAGAAAATCATTTCAGAATTGATTACGCAAATGATATCCGAAATTGTCCTGCCTCGCTTGGACCAAGTTCATACAGTGGAGGAGAATTTCTGTGCACGGAAGGAATGGCTGTATCTGCAACGATTAAAACATGAGCCGGAGCTGACGTTTGAGGAATTTGATTATGCAAGGCAATGTGCTCGTGACGCAACTTACTACGAACTGCTGTATTTGGGAAAATATGATCAATGTGCGGAATTTATTCGGCGCAAACGTGCAGCAGATATCCGATACCATGAGGAAATGAGGGAGATTCGATCTCCCGAATCAATACAGAGCTCCATAGAGTTTTATGGAAAGCAAAGACAGAATCTTCTGGAAATAGCGGAGAATCGCAACGTTAGTGCCGCAAGAGAACTGCTGCGGCAGGAATATGCCTATGTGAAGTCTGTGCTTATGAAAGAGTTCAAAGCTGGAGAGTCCATGGAATTGAGATTCCCGGAGGAACATTGATTCATAGTACAAGGAGAATGAGAAATATGTCCGACGAAAGCAATTTGGTCACGGATAACCTTCAAATCAAAACAGACAGACAATATTGGATATATATTGCCCTCTCAATTTTTGGATTATCCATTACGCCGATTTTATGTTTTACCCAGGCAATGTATCTCGAAGGAAGCATTCTGTTGCTGCTTACCATTATCTTTATTACAAGATGGTGCATTGCGGTTTTTCGTACCATTATTCTTTCATCTACCGGAATTACCGTCAAGTTCTTATGGATAAGAGGAGACATTCCGTGGGATGAGGTTAGGGTTTCATTTGAATCATACAAAAATTCTGTACTCCATAGCCGGTATACTTTATACGGAGCAGCAGTTTTTTATCGAAGGTCGGTTTATTTTAGGAAACCAAAGAGTTGGCAGCCTCTGAATTATAATATTTTTGTCCACCCTTTTTCCTTTGTTTATGTATACTTTCCAGAACAAAAAAATTATGAAGGCCCCGATCCATATCCATTAAAGAAACAGGTGCTTGAAGAAAAACTTGCCGCATGGGAGATCAGGCACGAAAATCGGAAATAAGGATGTTTTGTTTAAAATGAATCAATCGTTTATAAGGAAGCCCTGCTTCTTTTCTGACAATAGGGGGACGCTGTTTCGCGACGAAGTGGAGGCAATCGCATATTCAATGTCATACACCTAAATAGCAAGTAATGAGGGAAGAATAAATGAGGAATTCAAATGTTTTAAAGCTGTTCATTCTGTGTTTGACGGTCGTACTCACTTTCTCATCCTGCGTAAAATCGGAGGAACAGCATAAACCGTCGGTGGATGAGTCGTTGGAAGCCTTTCAGAAAGTGCTTGAAGATCCCGAACTATGCGGTATGACACTGACAGCCTATATCAGTAACAACGCTTGTATCGCTTATGAGTATACCGTCAGCGACCTGATTTCAGATGTGGAAGAAAGATATCCCGAGAATAAAATCTTTGTT
>JAQXIB010000109.1 GCA_029007575.1 Clostridiales bacterium
GTTTTGGCGGAAGGCATTACCTCGCAAAAAATCGGTAAAGTTTACGGAGCTATCAACGGTATCAGCGGCGTTCTTTCCGAGCAGATTCGGGATATGGGCATGATGAATGATCCCGAGTTGTTGCACTTGCTGAAAATCACACCGGCCATGGCGTTAGGTTCCTGCCGTCATAAGCTGGCTGAAATCGATGCGGACATTGAAACTTATCAAAAAATTGAGGCTGTTTTCGACAAATATAACATCGGATATTTCTTCTATATCGGCGGAAACGATTCGATGGATACTGTGGACAAGCTAAACAAATATTTTTGCCGGATTCACAAGGATATCAAGGTAATCGGCGTCCCCAAAACCATCGATAACGATCTGGTAGTCACCGATCATACCCCCGGATTCGGCAGCGCGGCAAAATATCTTGCGGTCACGGTGAACGAAATTATTCGGGACACCTCGATTTATGCCGTAAAAAGCGTGACCATCATGGAAATCATGGGGCGTGACAGCGGGTGGCTGACCTTGGCGGCTGCTCTGCCGAAGCTGCTCGGCGGCAGCAAGCCGGATATTGTCGCCCTGCCGGAGACGGCGTTTGATGAAAATGCCTTTCTGGAAAAAATAAACACCCTGTTTCAAACGACCAACAACGTTGTTGCGGTGGTCAGCGAAGGTATTCGGGATCAGCACGGCAACTATGTCGGAGAAGATGCCAAAAGCGGTGCTACTGATATATTCGGGCATCAGTATTTATCGGGAGTCGGAAAATACCTGGAGCAACTGGTCCATGATAAAATCGGCTGTAAGGTTCGTTCAATCGAGGTCAATTTAATGCAGCGTTGTGCCGCTCATCTGGCGTCCAAGACAGATTTGGATGAGGCGGAGCAAATCGGACGAGCTGCCGTCAAACGAGCTTTAGAGGGTGCTTCCGGAGAAATGATGATTTTCCGCCGGCTGTCTGATCACCCTTATCAAATAAAGATTGACAGCTATCCGATCAGTCAGATCGCCAATAAAGCTGCAATGATACCTGACGATATGCTCGATTTGGAGAATCCCGCCTGCCGTGAAAAAGCGGTCAATTATCTGCTGCCGCTGATTCAAGGAGAGGTACCACAAGTCAAAGACGAAAACGGTATGCCGAAATTTTTCATCCTGTAATATCGTACGGGGCTGTCGCTCGTGTTTTTACTCACTTGCGACAGCCCCGTATTTTAATGTTTGGGAATTTTGAGTTGTTGTCCCGGAACCAGCCTGCTTCTACACCTTAATCCGTTATACCGTGATAGTCGAAACAGGAGCAATCCGCTGCCCATCTGTTCCAATGCGATTTTACGCAAAGTTTCTCCCCGTTTTACCGTGTACCATCGGAAACTTGTGCCTTGCTTGTCGGCAGTCAGCAACAAATCGGTTATGTAAAAATCCATATTGATTCCCTGCCGATCCAGCCTTGCCGTATTTTCCCTGATCGAATCAATTACATATCGGCCTTTCCGCATCGTGCGGGAAATTTTCTGTCCTTTGCTGTTTCGCGCTCGCCGTCTGACCCGCACGACATCACCGACTTTGAAAGGAAAAGCGGCATTGTCTGAATCATGCACCCTTTTTGGATAACCGTTCCTGCCCGCTTGACGGATTAAATCGGGATAGTTTTTATAACAGCAATCCAAGTTGACCCATCCGGAGATGCCGTCTATCTTTCCGCGGTTGCTGTATTGCCAAATTTGAAAAGGTTTCGCATAGGTCGGCTCCGCTGCCCACTGCACCAACCATTTGTCAAATTTCTCCACATCCGGATTGTTGATCTGGCAGGTCAGCCAATGCAGATTCGCATATATTCCGGTACAATATCCGGCACGCTCCAGACCGGCGCATAAAAACGTGCAGATTTCCGCGCAAAGCTGCTCGCTGACATTTCTTTTCTTCTTGTATTCGTCGGCGTCCTCCATATCAATGAAGACAGGATACAACGGTTTTTTCTCTTGCAATAACCGCAAAATATGCCGTAATTCGTCCTCTGCTTCGGTCATGTTAACGGCATAGCTGTAAAAATAAGTTCCCCAAGGTATCCGGTATTTTTCACATTCCGACACATTTCGCTCAAAATAGAAATCATCCTGCGACTCCATATCTTTGCCGTAACCGCACCGAAGGATCACGAATGAAATACCGCTGTTCCGGAGGCGGGAAAAATCCACCTTTCCCTGATGGGACGAAATATCTATTCCGTTTACTGCGTATGGTGCACTGCTTTCTTCCTGTAAATCGCTGTGTTTCCTCATTCTCTTTTTCACCGCTCTCTCCTCGCTTTAAAACAAGTATGATAAAAAAACCTCTTGTAATAAAATATGCGGCGATTACGCCGCATGGTGACAAAAAGAATAAAACTTTTCAAAACTATTTTTACACTGCACCGAAAAATCAAGACAAATTAGTCTTTCGCGTTGTAGCAACCGCGATGCAAAACACCTTTGCGGCACCGTAGGCAAGCAGTGTGCGCGCACATTCGTCAAAGGTGGCGCCGGTCGTGTAAACGTCATCACACAGCAAAACCGTTTTTCCGGCGACAAGATGCGGATGGAACACCTGAAATGCGCCCTTCAGATTTTCCTGACGCTCACGCTGTCCTAAATCATGCTGTTTTTTGGTATCTTTCATCTTGATCAGCACCTCTGTGCAGACCGGTATACCGCTTTTCTTTGCCAATCCCTTTGCGAGCAGCACCGACTGATTATAGCCCCGTTCGTGCTCTGCCTTTTTGCTCATCGGCACCGGTATGATGACATCAACTTCAGGATAAAAATCACATTGCAACAGCCTATAGTAAAGATAGTTTGCCAACGGCGCGGCATAACTGACCCGCTCATGAAATTTAAGCTGTCGGATGGCATTTTCGGCACCGAGTTCATAAAAAAACACAGCGCTTACCCCGGAAAAGGCAAACTGTTTTCTCCCGCATATGCAGGGATTTTTCCCGCAAACCGGACAGATTCCCCCGGCAAACGGAATCAGCGAAATGCATTGCTCACAATAAGGCTGTCCCGAATAAACCGGCGTGTTGCAGAAAATACATCGTTTGGGGAAAATCAAATCAAGCAGCTTTTTGAAAGGATTCATACACTATCTCTGTCCTTTGTTGATTTGTTATGGCTCTAATAGGTTAATAGACCGGTAGTATTCCTGAAGTAAGTATTTCAGTCCCGTATAGCGCAGCATTTTGCGATTGTTTTGTACCATATAGGCAACACGCTGTCCGGATCCGACAATGATCAGCAGCTTTTTCGCCCGTGTCACCGCCGTATAAAGCAGATTGCGGTAATACAGCTTGTCGAAGCCGCCCAATATCGGCAGGACAACCGCGTCAAATTCACTTCCCTGGCTTTTGTGGACCGTAACCGCATAAGCCAATTCCAGTTCGTCTGCCATCTCGAAAGAATAGGCAGCGATCCTGCCGTCAAAATTGATCATCAGCGTTTGGCTGCCGCGGTCAATCATTTTAATAATGCCGATATCTCCGTTGAAAATTCCTAATCCTCTTTCGGCGTCCTTGGTCCATTCGATATCGTAATTGTTACGGACCTGCATCACCTTATCGCCTTCCCGAAAGGAATACATTCCGTTAGTAAACTGGGTTTGATATTCGCTTTCCGGATTCAAAAACTCCTGTAAATCTTTGTTCAGCTCTCCCGTCCCCAAACAGCCCTTACGTGAGGGGCAAAGTAACTGTATAA
>JAQXIB010000110.1 GCA_029007575.1 Clostridiales bacterium
GGTCGCGGAGTTTGACAACTTCCGCAAGCGGACGGCAAAAGAAAAACAGGACACCTATTCTTTTGCGCTGATGAAATGTGTTACTGAGTTTTTGCCGATCATGGATAACTTTGAACGCGCACTGGCGTGCGAGACCAAAGATACCGAATATCAAAAAGGGATCGAGATGATCTATACCCAATTGACCGATATGCTGAAAAAGCTGGGCGTTTCCGAAATAGAAGCGGAAGGCAAGCCGTTTGATCCGGCATTGCATAATGCGGTAAGCCAAAAAGAGGATGACAGCTTGGGTGAAAATATTGTGTGTCAGGTATTCCAAAAGGGATACCAATTAGGAGATAAAGTCATCCGTCACGCGATGGTTGTAGTGGCTAATCCGTAAGGAATGACCTCGATGATAAAATGATAAACAAAAATAAAAATGTAATTTAATTTGGAGGAATATATTATGGCTAAAATTATTGGTATTGACTTAGGTACAACAAACTCTTGTGTTGCTGTTATGGAAGGCGGCGAAGCAGTTGTTATTGCAAATGCGGAGGGTTCCAGAACCACTCCGTCAGTAGTTGCTTTTTCTAAAACGGGAGAAAGAATGGTCGGTCAGGTTGCAAAACGTCAGGCGATCACTAATCCGGACAGAACGGTAAGTTCTATCAAACGTCATATGGGCAGCGACTATAAAGTAAACATTGACGGCAAGGCATATACGGCGCAGGAAATTTCCGCAATGATCCTAATGAAGCTGAAAGCGGATGCGGAAGCATATTTGGGTGAAAAAGTAACCGATGCGGTGATTACAGTGCCGGCTTATTTCTCAGATGCACAAAGACAGGCAACCAAGGACGCCGGAACCATTGCCGGTTTGAATGTACAACGTATTATCAACGAGCCGACTGCTGCCGCATTGGCATACGGCGTAGATAAGGAAGACGACCAGAAAGTCATGGTTTATGACTTGGGCGGCGGTACTTTCGATGTTTCCATCATTGAAATGGGCGACGGCGTACAGCAGGTCTTGGCGACTGCCGGTAACAACCGCTTGGGCGGTGATGATTTTGACCAGCGCATCATCAACTGGATGGTCGATGAGTTCAAAAAAGAAACCGGAGTAGATTTGCAGTCGGATAAAATGGCTATGCAGCGTCTGAAAGAAGCGGCTGAAAAAGCAAAAATCGAGCTGTCCGGCATGACCAGCTCGTCAATCAATCTGCCGTATATTACCGCTGACGCAACCGGTCCGAAGCATTTGGATCTGACCTTGACCCGTGCAAAATTCAACGAATTGACCTCTGACCTGGTAGACGCTACCATGGGACCGGTAAAACAGGCAATGTCTGATGCCGGATTAAAGCCGGGTGATCTGCATAAAGTTTTGATGGTCGGCGGTTCTTCCAGAATCCCGGCTGTTCAGGAAGCCGTTAAAGCGTATATGGGCGTAGAACCGTTTAAAGGAATCAACCCGGATGAATGCGTTGCCATCGGCGCCGCGATTCAAGGCGGTGTTCTGAACAAAGAAGTACAGGGTATTTTGCTGGTTGATGTTACGCCGTTGTCTCTCGGTGTTGAGGTGCAGGGAGGCTTGTTTAACAAGATCATCGAGCGTAACACGACCATCCCGGTGAAAAAATCTCAGATTTACACTACCGCCGCAGATAATCAAACTTCTGTTGATGTTCACATCTTACAGGGTGAGCGGGAATTTGCGAAAGACAACAAAACTTTGGGATTGTTCAAACTGGATGGGATTCCTGCTGCAATGCGCGGTGTGCCGCAGATCGAAGTTACCTTTGATATCGACTCCAACGGTATCGTACACGTATCCGCAAAGGATTTAGGTACCGGCAAAGAGCAGACGGTTACCATTACTTCCAATACCAACATGTCGAAAGAGGATATCGATAAGGCGGTAAAAGAAGCAGAGCAGTACGCCGAAGCGGACAAGAAGCTGCGTGAGGAAACTGAGATCAAAAACAATGCGGATCAGATGATCTTCCAGACCGAGAAGGCTATGAATGAACTCGGCGATAAAATTACCGAGCAGGAAAAAGCGGATATCCAGCCGAAAATTGATGCACTCAAAGAGGCGCTGAAAAACAACAACATTGAGGAAATCAAAGCAAAACAGGAAGAATTGCAGAAAGCATTTTATGAGATCTCCGCAAAACTGTATCAGGCGGCGCAGGCAGAGCAAGCTGCTCAGGGCGGCGCGCAGGCAGGTCCTACGGTGAACGAGGACGGTACAGTCAATACAGATGCAACTGAGGTTGATGACAACAAATAAACACAAAGCATACTGTCGGAGCATTCCTCTCCGTTCCTACGGAGGGGAATTGTTCCGTATATGTATCAAATGCATAAACAAATTGTGATGGAATAATTCAGAAAACAATCTTTGCGGGCAACAGCAAAGTTGTGATAAAGGTGGTTTTACGGTTTGGCAGCAAAACGTGATTATTATGAAGTTTTGGGAGTCTCCAAAACTGCAACAGAGGAAGAGATAAAAAAGGCGTATCGGAAGCTTGCCAAGCAGTATCATCCGGATTTGAATCCGGATGATAAAGAAGCCGAGGCAAAATTCAAAGAGGTCAATGAAGCCTACGAAGTTTTGTCGGACAAAGACAAAAAAGCCAGATATGATCAATTCGGTCATGCGGGAGTCGACCCTCAGGCGGGAGGCGGATACGGCGGATATAGTACCGGCGGATTTGACTTCGGCGATATCGGGGATATCTTTGAGGGATTTTTCGGCGGCGGGTTCGGAAATTCCCGAAAAAGCAATCCGAATGCTCCGCGGCAGGGTCGAGATGTGCAGACGGCGATTACCATTGATTTTTTTGAAGCATGCAAAGGAGCAAAAAAGCAGATTTCGATACAGCGTATGGAAAACTGCAGTGAGTGTTCCGGCACCGGAGCAGCAAAAGGCAGCAGTCCGCAAACGTGTCCGGATTGCGGAGGAACAGGACAAGTTCGGGTACAGCAGCGCACACCGTTTGGAGCCATTACGACGCAAAAAACTTGTTCTCGCTGCCAAGGAAAAGGAAAAATTATCAGCAATCCGTGTCAAAAATGTCATGGAACAGGGGCAGTACGTGTTTCCAAGCGCTTGGAGATTACCATACCGGCAGGCATTCATGACGGTCAGGTGTTAACGGTCAGGGGACAGGGAGATGCCGGAGCCAATGGCGGACCGAGCGGAGATTTAAATATTTCGATTACAGTCAGACCGGATGTATTGTTTAAACGTGATGGGTATGATATTTGGTGCGAAGTACCGATTACTTATATGCAGGCTTGCTTGGGCGATGAGATCGATGTGCCGACAATAGATGGAACGGTCAAACAGGTGATCAAAGAAGGAACACAGCCCGGAACGGTGATTCAGCTGAAAGGCCGTGGGGTGCAAAACCTGAACGGCAGAGGGCGCGGCGACCAGTATATCGAGCTGACAATAGAAGTGCCAAAGGATTTGAACAAGGCACAAAAAGACATCCTGCGGCAATTTGAAGCGGCTATCACCGATAAGCAATATGAAAAAAGAAAAGGTTTTTTTCAAAAATTAAAAAAAATTGTTGGCAACGAGTAAAAAGTGTGTTATAATATAATGGCTGTTTGAATAAACAAGCAGCCATTATATTAATCTGTTGATGAAACGTTGCGAATTCTCAGGTGGATTTTACGGGAAACTTGATACGTGTTAATCTCGGTTGCGCCGAGTTAACATATACGGAGACGTATCGAAGTGATCATAACGGGGCGCACTCGAAATTTTCCGTAACGCAGGCGCTTTCATCCTCCACATTTCCTTTATTTACAAGGGCTTTCGTGGGTTCAAACAACTTAATATTTCGTAGTTCTAACACGTAGTTCTAACATTTGAGATTTTCCATGTTTTTGAGATTTCAAATGATTTACTCGTGTTTGACATATACGGAGAGGTATCGAAGTGGTCATAACGGGGCTGACTCGAAAACCAATGGTCACTTTGGAAACCCCTCCTTGAAAACCCTTGATTTATCGGGGTTTTCGCAGTACAATTAAATAAGTTAAACAGTTTTCTCTCCAACTTTTCTCTCCATTTTCCAAGGTTGAGATTTGAGAAGT
>JAQXIB010000111.1 GCA_029007575.1 Clostridiales bacterium
TTTTACTAAGTCGGGCCGCTGCGTCGCAATGCCCCAGTTACATTTTCCGCTGTGACAGCTTCGGCAAAGATGACATCCCAACGCCAGCAGTGCCGCAGTTGCAATATATACGGCATCCGCTCCGAGCGCGATCGCTTTGACGACATCGGCGCTGTTACGAATACTTCCGCCGACAACGATGGATACGTTGTTGCGGATTCCCTCTTCTCTCAGCCGCTGATCCACACTTGCCAGCGCAAGCTCGATCGGAATACCGACATTATCCCGGATTCTGGTCGGCGCCGCGCCGGTTCCTCCGCGGAAGCCATCGATGGCGATAATGTCCGCACCGCTTCTGGCAACGCCGCTTGCGATAGCCGCTACATTGTGCACTGCCGCAATTTTAACAATGACCGGCTTTTTATAATCGGTCGCTTCTTTTAGAGAATAAACCAACTGCCGCAAATCCTCGATCGAATAAATATCATGATGCGGCGCGGGAGAAATCGCATCGGAGCCTTCGGGGATCATTCGGGTCTTGGAAACGTCTCCGACAATTTTCGCTCCCGGCAGATGTCCGCCGATGCCCGGCTTAGCGCCCTGCCCCATTTTGATTTCCACTGCGGCGCCGGCTTCCAGATAATCCTTGTAAACGCCGAAACGTCCCGACGCCACCTGCACGATGGTATTGGCTCCGTATTGATAAAAATCCTGATGCAATCCGCCTTCGCCGGAATTGTAATAAATTCCCAGTTCCTGTGCGGCTCTTGCCAGACTCTCATGCGCATTATAACTGATGGAACCATACGACATAGCCGAAAACATCACCGGCATAGAAAGTTCCAACTGCGGCGGGAGATTATCGATGATTTTTCCGTCAGCATCCCGCTCGATCTTATTCGGTTTCTTTCCCAAAAAGGTTTTGGTTTCCATCGGCTCTCTTAAAGGGTCAATCGACGGATTGGTCACCTGAGAAGCATTGATGAGTATTTTATCCCAATAGACCGGAAACGGTTTCGGATTTCCCATCGAGGACAACAGTACACCGCCCGAATTGGCCTGACGGTAAACCTCCTGAATATTTTCTCCGGTCCAGTTGGCATTTTCTTTAAAGGTATGATCGGTTTTCACTATTTTCAGCGCTCTGGTCGGACAAAGTGACACACAACGGTGGCAATTGACACACTTGCTTTCATCGCAGACCATTTTCCCAAGCTCTTCATCATATCTATGCACTTCGTTTGCGCATTGCCGCTCACATGCACGGCAGGCGATACAACGATCCATATTCCGAATGACTTCATAATCCGGATATAAATAATTCACAGCCATTACAGATTAACCCCCTCGTTGAGCTTTACAATAACCGGCTCTCCGCCTTTTGGCGACCACAGCTTGTCTAAGTCCGGCTGAATTACACGAATTGCACACTCTTCACTGGCGATATACACCATATCGTCCTTTTCTCCGACGACCATGGAACGCAGCTTCAAGCGGTCATTCAATGCCATTAAGCCGCCGTTAAATCCAAGCAGGATCGAAAAAGGACCGGTAATCAGCAGACTGGAATAAGCGTTTCTCAAATAAGTCAGCATCTTTCGTTCTTCTTCCGATTTGCCGGCGATGGTTTCCCAGAAAGGCGCCGCAATCACATTTGCCATTTCGGTTAAAGATAGTCCTTGTTTTCTGACAAGATAGTCGACGATATAGGTAATGACCTCGGTATCGGTCTGTAAGGTACATTGATATCCGAACATTTCTATATAACGACGGTTGGCGTCATAGGACGAGATTTCTCCGTTATGTACGATGGAATATTCCAGCATCGCGAACGGATGCGCACCGCCCCACCATCCCGGAGTATTGGTCGGATACCGTCCGTGTGCCGTCCAGCTATATCCCTCATATTCTTCTAATCGGTAAAAATCCGCTACATCCTCCGGAAAACCGACCGCTTTGAAAACGCCCATATTTTTACCGCTGGAGAAAATGTATGCGCCTTGGATAGTGGTATTAACTTTAATTACGCTTCTAGCAACAAATTCCTGCTCATCCAAATGGCTTGCCGCCAGCTTTGTCGGCAGCGGATAGACAAAATAACGCCAAATCAATGGCTCATCTACGATTTTCGGTGTTTTGCGAACCGGTATCTTGGAAAGGTTTACGATATCAAAATGGTGTTCCAGAAATTTTTCGCATTCCTCTTTTGCGGTATTGGTATCATAAAAAACATGAAACGCATACAGATCTTTATATTGCGGGTAAATACCGTATCCTGCAAAACCTCCCCCCAGTCCGTTGGAACGATCATGCATCACCGATATGGATTGCCGGATGGCTTCGCCGTTGATTAATTTTCCGCTTTTGGAAAAAATCCCCGAAATGGCACATCCCGACGGTATTCTGATTTGTCCCTCTTTTTGCAACATCAATCTCCATTCCTTTCTGAGCAAATAAAATATTTGCATTTTCTTTATATTATCTATGGATCATCAAAAAATAAAGGCGTTCATTAAAAGATACCATACCTGACAGTATCCTTTAATGAACGCCTTTGTTCATCTCTACACATTATAGTATAATCCATCAATTTTGTCAACAAAAATTATAACATTTTTTACTTTTGTATTATCTTATAATAAAATCAAGATATTAAAATTATTTTATGTGATAATAGCACAAACATTTATTTTTTTCAAAAAAACTGCAAAAAAACGATTGACAAATCAATAACACAGGTTTATACTGTGGTCATCAACAGCAAAGGCGCTGTGGGATTTGTTCCCGCAGCGTCTTTTTTGTTTTTTATTTTGTTGGATAAAAGCCAACTGCCGCAGCAAATTGGCTTTTCAGGTTTCATTTAAATAATATGATAAACTGCGGAGAAATGGAGATCGCAATGCAAAAAGTAACAGAATTATTCGGAAGCATGGTATTCAATGACACCGTGATGCGGGAAAAACTCCCGAAAAACACCTATACGGCGTTGAAACAAACCATCAAAGAGGGAAAAAGCTTGGATATTTCCCTGGCAAATGTTGTTGCACATGCTATGAAGGACTGGGCGATTGAAAAAGGAGCAACCCATTTTACGCACTGGTTCCAGCCAATGACCGGGATTACCGCCGAAAAACACGACAGTTTTATTTCACCCACCGATGACGGCAGAGTAATTATGGAATTCTCCGGAAAAGAACTTGTGAAAGGAGAACCGGACGCTTCCTCTTTCCCGAACGGAGGATTGCGCGCAACCTTTGAAGCAAGAGGTTATACCGCATGGGATCCGACTTCCTATGCTTTCATTAAAGATAACACCTTATGTATCCCCACGGCTTTCTGTTCTTACAGCGGCGAGGCGCTGGACAAAAAGACGCCGTTGCTGCGTTCGATGGAGGTCATTAATGAGCAGGCACTGCGTATTTTAAAATTGTTTAACAGCGATGCGACCAGCGTAAAAACAACGGTCGGACCGGAGCAGGAATATTTCCTGATAGACCGTGACCTTTATAACCAAAGAAAAGATTTGGTTTTCTGCGGAAGAACATTGTTCGGTGCGCCCGCTCCGAAAGGTCAAGAACTGGAAGACCATTATTTCGGCGTCATCAAACCCCGTGTATCTGCGTTTATGAAGGAATTGGATGAGGAGCTCTGGAAGCTCGGCATTCTGGCGAAAACCAAACATAACGAAGTGGCTCCTTCCCAGCACGAACTGGCTCCTATTTTTTCCACGACCAACATCGCAGCTGACCACAACCAGCTGACTATGGAAGTGATGAAAAAAGTTGCAAAGAAACACGGTTTAGCTTGCTTGCTGCATGAAAAACCGTTCGACGGCATCAACGGCTCCGGTAAACACAACAACTGGTCCATTACCACCAATACCGGCGTAAACCTTTTGGAGCCGGGCAAATCTCCTTATGAAAATGCGCAATTCTTATTGTTCCTGTCTGCCGTGATCAAAGCGGTTGATGAATATCAGGATCTGCTGCGTGTATCTGTTGCAAGTGCCGGAAACGACCATCGTTTAGGTGCAAATGAGGCACCGCCTGCCATTATTTCCATGTTCCTCGGCGACGAGCTGACCGAAATTTTGGAGGCAATTGAATCCGGAACTGCTTACGACGGCAAAAAAGCCGGTTTGATGGAGATCGGCGTTCATGTTCTGCCTGATTTCCCAAAAGATACCACCGACCGTAACCGTACTTCCCCATTTGCTTTCACCGGCAACAAATTTGAGTTCCGTATGCTTGGTTCTGCTCTTTCTATTTCCGGTCCCAACATCGTTTTGAACACGATCGTAGCAGAAGAATTGGAACAGTTTGCCGACGTTTTGGAAAAAGCAGATGATTTCCATGCTGCTCTGAACGAGTTGGTGAAAAAGACGATCAAGGAACACAAACGCATTATCTTTAACGGAGACGGATATTCAAAAGCTTGGGAAGCAGAAGCGGAAAAACGTGGCTTGCTGAATCTGAAAACAACAGTAGATGCTTTGCCGACCTTCATTGCTCCGAAGAATGTTGCATTGTTTACTAAGCACAAAATATTCACCGAAGCCGAAATGCACTCCCGTTATGAGATCTTAATGGAAAACTACTGCAAGATTTTACATATTGAAGCGCTTACGATGCTGGAAATGGCAAAACAGGAATTACTGCCTGCTGCCAGCAAATACATCAATGTACTCAGCAATACCGCAAATGCGAAAAAGGCACTTTGCGCAACGGTAAACTGCACCTTTGAAAGCGAATTAGTATGTAAGCTATCCGATCTTTGCGCGGATATGTATCAAAAAACAACTGCTTTGGAAGAAGCTGTCAAAAAGGCAGAAACCTATTCCGACGCAACTGAAATGGGCGTGTTCTACAAAGATACTGTTCTTTCCGCAATGGCAGACTTGAGAGCGGTCGCAGATCAAATCGAACCGTTGATTGCAAGAGAACACTTACCCTATCCTACTTACGGAGATATGCTGTTTAGCGTATGATCCATGATTCACGGGATAGATAATCGGGTACGGCAATGTGCTTGATTATTTATCATATATTTGCCATCATCCATCTCTTTGGCGCCGTACAGAATCTGTACGGCGCACTTTTTATGCAATTTTTTTTCAATAACGTGTTATATCCGAAATAATCCGCCCATAATATAATAAATGTCTATGGAAAGGATGGATCATATACATGTCAAATGAAAACAGAAAAGTAGTTCTGATCGGTACCGGAATGGTGGGAATGAGTTACGCTTACGCGCTGCTCAATCAAGCAGCCTGTGATGAGTTGGTTTTGATTGATATCGACAAAGAACGCGCCAACGGAGAAGCGATGGACCTCAATCATGGACTTGCCTTTTCCACCGGAAACATGAAAATTTATGCCGGAGAATATGCGGATTGCGCTAATGCCGATATTGTCACCATTTGTGCGGGAGTGGCGCAAAAACCGGGTGAATCCAGAACCGATCTTTTACAGCGAAACGCACAGGTTTTTCGATCTATTATTGAACCGGTTACCGCCTCCGGATTTCAAGGCATTTTTTTAATCGCAACCAATCCTGTAGACATCATGTCTCACATCGCACTCACCTTGTCCGGATTTCCCGCCAAACGAGTATTTGGAAGCGGCACGACTTTGGACACCGCACGGCTGCGTTATCTGTTGGGACAGTATTTTTCAGTAGATCCACGCAATATCCATGCTTATGTATTCGGAGAACATGGTGAAACAGAATTCGTGCCATGGTCGCAGGCTATGATGGCAACAAAACCGATACTGGAGTTTTGCCAAGAATCCGACGGACATTTTTGTCAGGAAGAAATGGAAAAAATCGGGTTGGAGGTCAAAGATGCCGCTCAAAAAATCATCCAAGCCAAAAAGGCAACCTATTATGGTATCGGAATGTCTTTGGTGCGCATTACCAAAGCAATTTTCGGCAATGAAAACAGCGTACTGACGCTTTCTGTCATGTTAAACGGAGAATATCACCAGCACGATGTTTATGTCGGTGTACCCTGCATTGTCAACCGGGATGGAATCGCCGGTATCCTTCCCCTCTCGCTGACCGATGCAGAACAGCAAAAGCTGCAGCATTCCTGCGATACACTGCGTGAACTTTACGGTGCATTAAATCTATTTGGAAATCATTTACAATAAAAATGATATTTTTTGTATTTTGTGACTGTGATGTGACTATGGCGTTTTATGATAAAAGTATTAACAAATATATGAAAAGGAGTTGCTGAATCATGAAATTCAGAAATGTTATCGCACTGCTGTTATCCGTTTTTGTGCTTACATCTGTAATTGGCATCCATGCATTTGCCGAAGAAGGCACAGATGTTGCAAAAATCGGTACACAAGTTTATTCTTCTCTGAGTGAAGCAATCAATGAGGCGCAGGACGGAGATACCATCACTTTGCTCAAGGACTGTTCTTTTGACTGGAATGCCGCTTATCGTTTCGAAAAAAGTTTAACTTTTACCGGCAATTATACTATGACAACCAATACCTATGGTTTTTATATCACACCGGGAAAAACGATAAAATTGGATGGTTCCAAACTGAATATGGTAAACATTTCCTATTCCCATAACGGTGATTCGCAGGTAAATTGGACTGCCATCATCATGGGCACAGGCTCTAAGCTTCTGCTGGATAACGAAGCGCAATTATCTATCTCGGGCGGCAATGCCGAAGCGGCAATACAAGGTATTTCAACTTGCGGGAACACCGAAATCACCTTAGACAACACATCAAAAATTTATGCAAAAGATTGCGGAGAAGACGCTTTTGAACGCGTAAGCAATGACCTCAACACCAAAGACAAAATCAATCTGTTTAATCATTCCGAAATCGAAGTAGATCATTGCAGAGGTGCTTTCATCCACACCTTTGACATTACCGTTAACAAATCCGTTATCGATGTTCACGATTGTACCGGTAACGCTTCCAACGGAAGCAACTTTTATATTACCGACTCAACGGTATCTTTTATTAACAGCGGCGCACACGGAATTTCCGCTGCCGAACTCATCATTGACCATTCGACCGTTACCTCCGATAAAAACGGAGCAAACGGAATCACTGTCAGCGGAAAAATGGAAATCAAAAACTATTCCAAAGTAGAAGTTGCCGAAAACAAATGCAGTATCTCAAGCAAATGGACTCATCCGGGAGCTTTGGTTGTAAAATCCGGCGGAACCATTGACAAAACCTGTGATGTTCGCATTATTTACAATCAAGGTTCGGGCATCAGCGTATTGGGCGGAACCCTGACTATGGATGCAGGAGTTGTTTCCAAAAACGTTGCCGAAAAGCTCACGATCGGCGGAGGAGTTTACAATAAAGGAACCTTTATCATGAACACCGGCGTTTCCATTTATGATAATGACGCTTCCGTTGCCGGCGATGACCTTTACAACGAGCCCGAAGCCACCTTTACCTTACAGGACACCGATACCATGAACGTAACTGACCCGCAATCCTCTGTTGACATCACCGGATGGTTCTATGACGGCAAGAAAAACGCAGAAGAAACACCGCGCTGGAACGTGACCGAGAAGCCCTACTATTATGAGGAAAGCACCGAATTTACCGGTATTTCTCAATTGACTGCGCTGAAGGCTGCCCATCCGCTGGAAAAATACACTGTCACCGTCAATTATCTTGACAAGGCCACCAACAAAACAATTGCGGAGTCTCATACTTTCACCGATTACGAAGGTGAAAAATACGATGTGACCGCCTATGATAAAATCAAAATAGAAAAATATAATTACGACTCCACAACCGGAGACAAACTATCCGATGTTTTGGACAAAGATAAAATCATTAACGTATGGTATTCCGCAGTGGTAGACATCGAAGATCCGGAACTCCCGCTGGTGAATCCTGACATCAATAATAAGAAAGACAATAATCTTGTAGAAACCGGAGACAGCGCCAATATCGCATTAGGTTTATTACTGTTTGCTCTTTCCTTTGCAGCTATGACATCGCTTGTCCGTAAAAAGAAAAATCGCTAAATGATCACAAAATAAAACCATAAAATAAGCGCCGGATGCCTCTTTTTTTCGAGGCGTCCGGCGCTTATTTTATACCTTTTACCGATCATAATGGTTGAGAATGTACTCCGCTACTTCTTTCCGAGTCATCCGATAATCCATTGCTTGCTTTTCAATCTGCCGATGGGCCTGTGATTCAGTCAGACCCTGACATTCTATCAACACGCATTTCGCGCGATCCACTAATTTGATTTCTTCAATTTTGCTATGTAATTTATCATTTTCCCGCTTTAATCCCAACATTCGGCGCCGTGATGCTTCCAACAATTTGAGCGATTGGAAAAACAACTGCCGATTCATCGGTTTCGGCAATACAAACACACCGAAATCCTCTACCTTCTCCGAAACCTCATCAGCATATTCCGCTCCGACCACCAGCAAAACCCCTGCCGCTGTCGTTTCTGCAATGTTTTGTGACAACTCCCGTCCGAACTCGTCAGATAAAGGCGTGTTGATGATAACCACATCAAAAATACTATCCAACAAAATCCGCCGTGCCTGTCCCCCGTTCTCCACGGTCATGATCTGCGACGGATGATAGGTTTGCAGCAAATCGGTAAAAAAAGTCGACGCTTTTTGACTGCTGGAAACCACTAAAACATTATCCACCGATTCACCACCCCTTACTGATCTCCTTATTCAGAGAACTCTGATTAATCCGCATAAAAATAAGCGTCTCTTTCAAAGGCAAACTTATCAGGTGAATCCAGATATGCCCTCCATTCCTGGCGTTTTGCTTCCAAAAATTTCTGAATAAAATCTTCGGTAAATACCGTACGCAGAAATTTGCTTTTTTCTGCACACGAAATTGCTTCACCGAGATTTTTCGGCAGAGGCATCAGCCCTTCCATAAATACATCATGTTCATACAAGTTATAGTTGGAAGGAGCCGCCAGCGTTTTGTGATTTTTGATTCCCTCCAATCCTGCATGTATCAGCAAACTGAAAGCAAGATATGGGTTACAGGACGAATCGGGAGAACGAAGCTCCATCCGACTGAATTCTCCGGTTGCCGCCGGAATACGAACCAGCTGGGAACGGTTCTGATGTGACCATGTAATATATTTCGGCGCCTCAAACTCTCCGAATCTTGCATATGAATTGGTAGTCGGGTTCAAAAACAACGTGATTTCCGGAATTTTTTCCATAATTCCTGCGATGAAGCTTTTTGCTTCCGGAGAATACTCTCCGTTTTCAGCGCGGAAAATGTTTTCACCGTTTTTACTCAAAGAAATATTGGTATGCATCCCGCTGCCGCTTTTCCCCGGAATCGGTTTCGGCATAAAAGAAGCATACAAACCGTTCCGCGCCGCCACTACCTTTACCGCAGAGCGAAAGGTAAGCAAATTATCCGCCGCCGTCATTGCGTCACTGTATTGAAAATCAATTTCATTTTGACCGGGACCTTGCTCATGATGTGAGCTTTCTGGTAACAAACCCATTTCCTCCAATGTCAGGCAAATCTCACGCCGTACATTTTCCCCCTTATCCAACGGAGCAATGTCGCAATAGGTGCCGTGGTCATGCGGCTGCATGGTAGGATTTCCTTTTTCATCGGTTTCAAACAGATAAAACTCACATTCGGTTCCGATCTTACAAACATATCCCATATCAGCACACTGCTGCACCGCTTTTTTTAAGATATACCTGCCATCCCCCTCAAAAGGAGTCCCGTCCGGATGTTTAATATTACTGAAAAAACGCATTACTCTGCCATGAGACGGTCTCCATGGCAAAATGGAAATCGTACCCGCTTCAGGAACTAAAAACAAATCCGATTCTTCCACATTCATAAATCCACGAATCGCAGATGCATCGAAAGAAATTCCGTTTTCAAAAGCACGGGGCAATTCCTTCGGCATAATGGAAATATTCTTTTGCCGTCCGAAAATATCACAGAAGGCTAACCGGATAAACTTTACGTCATTTTCTTCCACAAACTGCAAGGCTTCCGAAATGGTTTCATTCATCGTGATAACCACCTTTCTATCTCAAAATCCAATCATCATAAAGGAATTTTTTTCTCATTGATAAATTCTTATTAACTAATATATTATACAAATTTTTCGCTTTTCTGTCAACGATAAAATCCCTATTATTACGCGAAAACACGCAAAAAAAACAAGATGCTTTCCGGAATCTGAAAGGCAGAAAACATCTTGTTTTGATCAGTGCTTTTGACATACGAATAATCACAGCACTATGAGATATTAATTCATAAGCAAATTCATTTTTTCACAATAATACTGAACATTTTCAAATTTTGCATCCGGCGCAATACGATGATCCGGACAAGGAATATAGCCGCCCATTGCGATTAACGGTTTCAAACGCTCAATTTCCTCATCAACCGCTTTATAGTCACGTGCAAACACAGTTTTATTCATGCCGCCTACACCGCGCAGTTGTTTGCCATATTTTTCTCTCCATGGTTGGATACTGGCATTCCAGGTACCAACTTCAATCGGGAACATGGTATTTACCCCATTTTTCAGCCAAATCGGTACCAATGTATCAATCAATCCGTCGCAATCCACCGACACGATATCAACATGATATTCATGCAGCAAGTCGGTGATTTTCTTATAATGCGGTGCAACATAATCCTCAAAAACATAAGGCGATACCAACGGACCGTTTTTAAAACAGATATCCTCCCAAAAATGAGCATAATCAAATTTTGCTCCGGTCTCCAAAGCAGTCTTCGTACAGCGATAGCATAAATCCGCTAAAGTATCCACAATCTCAACATAAAGCTCCTCATCATCCGCATACAGATAACTAAGCTGCTCCACACCAAGCAAATTGCGCATATAGCCGATCAAAGATCCGCAATGCAATCCAATCGGGATTTCTCGATTCGTATCATCAATCAATGTTTTTATGTATTCGGTATTGACTCGTTCTTCGCTCCATTGCAATTTAGGAAGATACTGTTCTTCCCATGCTTTGCGGTCAGTCAGTGAAGTTCCTATTTCCGCCGAAATGGAAACAACACCCGGTTTTTCCAATACGATCAGTCCCTGCTCATCTCTGACAACTTGGCTGCCATCCGGCTTTTGTTCCAACACAGTATGCTCAAAGCAAGGCGAAAGTCCTACTGTCATTCCTACACAGGAATTCCAGTTAAAATCAAAGCCGAGCCGTTTCATTACCGAACGATCCGCTTCGGAATTATCACCGTATTTGGCGTATCCTTCTGCTTCCTCCTGCGTAATATGCCCTTCCTGCGCCCATTTCTGCAAGGTTTCTACCCAATAACCAAAAGAAACGATCGGCATCTTATCATAGTTTTCATAATTCAAAATGGCTTTTACATTTTCTCTGAAATTCATATATTCCCGCATCCTTTCTGCCTAACTTTTTACAATCCGGTGTATTTCGGTAATATTATATGATATCGCATATCTTTTTTTCAACCATTAAAATAGTTATAAAATTCTGATATATTGCTTTTTCAAAACAATAGTGTTATCATGTTATTAAAAACACGTTGCGGAGGAAATAGGATGCTCAATTATAATATGGGACAGCTCTCTCACTTTGAAACCCACGCAATCGACTATAAAGATTATTTTTCTAAACTGCCGTTTTATCCCACTGCATTTGGGTCTTTCTCTTGTGACAACCAATATTATACCGAACGCGACCATTTTCCGGAATGTCTGATATTGTATACCCTAGAAGGAGAAGGTTATCTGAAATATAAAGATCAGGAAACCGTTATTCCTAAAAATTGCATTGCCGTCATCAATTGCCATCACTATCAGTATTACGCCAATCTAAACACAAAGCACTGGGATTTTTTATGGATCCATTTCAGCGGAAAATGTGCCGCTGATTATGTGGATCTGATAAACGACGACGGTTTACGGCGAATCGATCTGTCCAATCATCTGGACTTCCGACAGACTTTTGAGCAATTGCGCAATTTGGAAAATTCTACTGACACTTATGCCGGATTGTATCTATCCGATATACTGGGTCATCTTTTATCTCAAATTATTATATTGTCCCATAATTCCTATCATCAAAATTCCCGCCCTGAACACAAGGCGGGAATTGAACAAGCGGTTTCATATATCCGCCAAAACTACAATCAGCCGATTACCATTGATGAACTGGCTCAAATCAGCCGATTGAGCAAATTCTATTTCATAAAAATTTTTCGGCAATTTACAGGCGATACGCCATACCATTTTTTAAATCTGACCAGGATCAATCAAGCCAAACGAATGTTGCTAGAAACCAATTGGTCTGTCAATGTCATCGCCTCGGAAGTGGGTTTTTCTGACGTCAAAAACTTTATTTATGCCTTTAAACAGGCGACCCACACGACTCCTTTGCAGTTTCGCAAGTTTTCCGTTGCCAACACAGAGAAAATATTGTAATTAATGCTCACTGAACCATTCAAAAACAACGATAGCAAAGCATTTTGCCGTTGTTTTTGAATTGGAAAAGTGCAAGGTTTTTGATTGTTTTTTGAGAAAACCTTGCACTTTGTATTTCGATTTCATTCTGAAATCGAAATCTGTGTTTACATCAAAGAATGTCTGAACCCAGAAAAATCCGAAATTTCGGATTTTTCTGGGTTTGTACGGCGAAAGCCGTTCGAACAAATCAAATTTTTGATTTGTTCAGTAGACATTAATTATTTTTCTGACAGCAAGGTACTGATTAACCTGTCTAAAGCTTTCTCAAAATCAACATTTTGCTGTGGAGTGCGTTTGCGGCTTCCTTTTAATTTGCCTCCCGCATTTCGAATCTTTTTCGCGGTATGACGAGCGAGAAGCAGCGCCTCTATATTTTCATCGGTATAAATCATACCGTTTTGGCTGATTGGGATCGCTCCTTTCGCCATGCACATGGCAGCTAACCCGTAATCCTGTGTCACAGCAATATCTCCGCTCTGTATGCGATTGACCAAAGCAAAGTCAACACTGTCCGCTCCTTTGGACACGACCACTGTTTCGACTCCATCCCGACGAAATTCATGAGAGGTATCGCACAGAATCACTGCCTCCACTTGATTCTTATTTGCAATTTTCAAGGTCAAATCAACGACCGGACAACCGTCTGCGTCAATAAAAATTTTCATATATCCATTTCCTCCGGTTTCCGATTTTCCGATGCTGCATATGATAAAATAGGATCATCATCATTGCTTCTCTTTCTGCGACAAAATCTCCGAAAAATTCGGTGCCTGCTTCATCCGACATCACTTTCGGAAAATTTTGCATAACGAGCGGCATAAAACCGGAGGTACAACAATGCTGCAAACCACTGAATACAACAGAGAAAAAGCCGTAGCGTATGCGGTCGAATGGGCATACCGACGAAATCCCCGCTATCTGGATTTCCAAGGATTAGGCGGTGACTGCACCAACTTTGTTTCGCAATGTATTTACCATGCAAATTTCATTATGAATTTTACGCCGGTATATGGCTGGTATTACCTGTCATCCGATAAACGTACCGCTTCTTGGACTGGCGTTTCCTATTTCTATCGCTTTCTGACCACCAATCAAGGTCCGGGGCCGTTTGCCTCCGAAACGACAGCAGAATCCATGCAACCGGGCGATGTTATTCAGTTGGGCGATGAAAACGGAAATTTTTATCACACTTTGATCGTAACCGATACCGGTGGAATCCCCGACAACAGCAACATTTTCATTGCTGCTCACACTGATGATTCCTTGCATCGTCCGCTGAACACCTATCAATTCAGCAATATCCGGTATTTACACATCGAGGGCGTACGCTACCAAAGTTAGCGTTTTAGAAATACTCTACTGTTACCCGTTTGCCCAATTCCTGCAAAATCGACACGATCTCTTTGATCAAATTTAGCTTTAAGCTCAGATTGACCGGCAAGTCAGGATTCTGATGTGCCGGATTTAATGCTCTACCCACCAAAAAATTCACGCTGGTACATTCCTGCAGCCATATTTTTGCCAGTCTGGTAGCGCCATCCTTTTTATTCAGGCTGTAAGTATCCCATTTTTCCTCATTGGCGCCCAGATAATTTTTTATGATTTCCGCCGCCTTTCCAAGCGTTAAAACGCCTTCGGTAACCATGTCGATCCCTTTGATCTCTGCGGTGGGCGGAACTGCCGGATTATAATAATCAATGGATACATCCAACGGATTTCCGGTCACGCGGCTGACGATCTGAGACGTCGTTCCGCCGCAAACCACCTTCAAACCGTCCGAATCCATGAGCTTATGCACCACCATCTCATCATCCTCGGGATGTACCGGAGGACCAACCATAATCGTAACCGGCAATGCTTTTTTGATTTTCAACACACAAACCGTGCTGTCGTCCCCGCATTTATTCATATATAACGTATTGACCGCCAACAAAATTTTTCGTGCGATCTCGGTCGGAGACATCTCGTAAACAATATTTTCCTTAATATATTTTACAATATTATCGTAATGCCATCCCAAATCAAGCAAGCATCCTACTCCCGCATGAACCACGCCGTCTGAAAACGCGATCATCAGGTCATTGGGCTGCATCTGCATTTTAGTCATATAGATCTTTTTGCCGTCAATATCCAATTCCTGTTTGTCCAGCTCCAAGACCTGATTATCCCGCATAAAAACCAGATTCGGATTATCAAATTCAGCAATATAGGCATCGCCGTTATCCTGTACATGCATGATCGTAAAAGTAGAATAGGCAATTCCCCGCACCGAACACACCGGCAAGGTACTGGCAATAGTTTCTACCGCCTCCCGCAAGGTAGAGCCGTTTGCCAGCATCGTCGCAATGATTTTGCTTGTAAGAGTAGACAAGATGTTCGCTTTTACACCGCTTCCCAGCCCATCAGCTAAAACAGCAAGTGTAAAGTCTTTCCCCTTTACAAACTCTACCTTGTCGCCGCATAACTCTTCGCCGTATTTATTTAAGCTTTCATAAGCACAATCGGTAAACAAATTCAATTTTACGCCCATTCCTTTCTGAGCTTTTGTACGGTTTCGGCATCATGTTTGCCAAAAGACACAAAAGCGGAGTTTGCAAGAAATGTGATGCATTTCCTGCAAACTATTTTCCTGTACCGAAATCTTTTGATCTATTTGATTTCTGTTATTGAGGTTGGTTTTCCATCGAATGTTTCAAATTAGTCAGCGCGACCTTGGTTTCCGCAGTCGTTTCTCCCAACAGGCTGGCGATCTCCTGTGCCACCCGCATCTGCTTGTCAATGACGTTCTGCGCAATTTCGATGGTATGTTCTCGGATTTTTGTCAGCTCCATTTCGTTCAATTCGTCTGCTGTAATATCCTTGATAAAGGCAACGTAAATTTTATGCTTCTTAATATAAATAACGGTTTCTTCGACAATCAACGTATCACTCAGCCGTACCTTTTTGATGACCGGCAGCTCCGTCTTACAGGCTTCTTCAAAAATTTCATCCATAATAAATTCGCTGACCGGCATGCCGATATAATCCTGCCGCTTGATCCGGAACATTTTCTCCGCCGTTTGATTCATATCCTGCACAAAACAATCGCTGTCTAAAGCAAAAATCGCATTGGGAGAATTGGCTAAAATGGTGTTGGAGATACTCTCGGCACGTTCTCTGAAAAACGGCAGACACATATTGATATCGGCTTTTCCCTGAAATACCGCGATTGCTTTTTCACGGCAGCTATTATAACCGCAGCTTCCGCAATTTAATTCCTGTTCCGGTGTGTACTTACCGGTTTGCTCCAGTATGGCGCGAATTTCTTCCTCGGTCGGCATGGCAAGTTCGGGGTTTCTGTTTGTAAAGACGCGCGGATGCGGGAAAATGCTTTCGGATGTTTTGGCATAATGTACATCATAAGGCATTTTTTCGTCTGTGATAAACTGCTCGGCAACAAATACATGCTTTCCTGCTTTGCGCATCACCGGACCGCCGATACAGCTTCCTTTGCAAACATTGACTTCTGCTGCGACACCCTCGATCTCTCCTTTTTCCATGGCAGCAAACAGCTCCATACACTCGTCGATGCCGTCCACCGCAATCCGCCGATAATGCGTATCTGTGGATTTCAGTGTTTCTAAAATGCCGCACGGCTTAGGATAGACACGCGCTTTATAATCCTTGACTCCGCAAGCATCGCCGTCACTGCTGTCAAAAGATACTTTGCTTTCGTTCATCCAGTTGTCCAATTCCTCAAAGGTAATCGCATAGTTCACCATCCCACCGGACAGCGGGTCGGAAACCTCATTCTTTTTAGAATAGCAAGGACCGATAAATACCACTTTAATATCGCCGTAGCACTCCCGCATCAATCTGCCGTGTGCCATCATCGGGGACGAAACGGGAGCCAGCATCTTGATCAGCGACGGATAATGCCGTTCCACCAGCATCACGGCAGAGCTGCAAGCGGTAAAGATAATGTTTTTCATCTGTCCGCTTTCCAGCAATTTATCATACTCCAACGAAACTTGAGAAGCACCGATCGCCGTTTCCTCCACGATAGAGAAACCCAGTTTTTTCAACCCGGCTGACATTTGCTCAAATTCGACGTCGGGATAGTATGCTTTCCAGGACGGTGCCAAAGAAACAGCCACCCGACGGTTTGCTTCAAACAGCTTTTGAATGGCACCGACATCATTCCGCGCATACTTTGTATGCTGTGGACAGCAGGTAATACATTCTCCACATAAGATGCACTCCTTTTCAATCACAGCCGCGTTCCCGTTTTTAAACTCAATGGATTTTACCGGACAGTTCCGAATACACTTATAGCAATTCTGACAATTTCCCTCTTTTAATTGTAAAATACTCATTTCCAATCGCATCAAGCGCCGACCGCCGCGGCTTGATGCAACACCCTCTTTCCTTCTGTTAAAAAAATGAAATGATTGACATCAGTTGTCCAATTGCGGCAAAATGGTATCTAAAAATACCTGCTTACAATTAAGCATTGTCACATTCGGCAAATATTCCCCATCAAACGTAACCGCAATCCCGCCTTGGCATTGTCCTTGACAGAAAGACGCTTTCAGTTTTAATTTTTCCTGAAGCGCATATTCCTTGATCAGGCTTTCGAACGTTTTCACTACCTGATAGGAACCTTTTAAATGGCAAGAACTCCCGACACAAACAGTAACTTCTTTCACCCACTCCACCTCATGTTCTGTATGTATTAACATTATGGCATTCACCGGCGGAATGATTGCCTTGTCAGCTCTTCCCCGCATGCCAACTTTCGCCCAAGAAAACAGCATATATTGTATTTATTATACTACATACAACGTTATTTGACAATCTTAAAATTACATTGACCGCCTTACACCGCATAAAATTTGGAAGCTTAAAAAAAGTTGCGCTGCTAGACCCAATATGCTATAATTACTAATATAAGCTTCTTATTGGGAGGTTCCTGCAAATGGCTGCACATTATACTGAAGCCCGCATTCTCAACACAACATTTACGCCTCTGCAGGCGTTGTTGAAAGATCCGGTATTTTGCCAAATACTGAATCTTAAATTCCAGTCAGAAATTTTGAACGGGTCCAACATTTGGTATTGCTTCGACCACGGAGTAACCTTCTCCTCTTGGGGCGAAAAGATCACGCTGTCGCTGACACCGATACCGCAGGGACAGACACGTGTGGATGTTTCCTCAGAATGCCGTATGCCGACACAGATCATCGATTGGGGGATTAACAAGCAAAATACCACTGCGATTTTCAACTACATTATCTCTTATCTGCCACATTATCAAGCAGCCCTCTCCACAGTTCCAACCCAATCGGCAGTCTCCGCTCCTACAGAAACTGCATGCCAATCTCCAACATCCTCCTCAGTTCCAAACACAACGGCAAGCTCTGCAAATCAGAAATACTGCATCTGCTGTGGAACACTTTTGGCTTCCGATGCCAAATTCTGCATCAAGTGCGGATCAAAGCAACCCTGCTGTGACCCAAGCCCACAAAATGAATAAATAAGAGATTGTAAAGTAAAGAGGTTTTAAAAAAACAGTCCCAACTTACTGTTTACTTGTTCAAAAAACTTACACAAAACCTCTAATTCACTATTTCAACAATTAAATGTCGCTTGACATTTGTGGATATTTTATATTGCAATTTATAAAATAATAAAATTATTATTTGAGACTTGACTTTTATTCTAATTTGTTTTATGATTATATCAATCTGATTTTGATGAGGGGAAAAGATAATGGCTATTCTTATTTTTGCAGCTTTCTTTTTCTTTTTTAGCTGGGGCTTTTATTTTAGCGCCGGTTATTTTTGCTGTAAAAATATGTTGCCATATCAATAAAGTTGTCAGTACCTTCATGAAAAGATATTCGGTTATATTAGGTCTGTGACTTTTGCTATGGCAAAGGGCACAGACCTTTTTAATTATCGGACATGCGTGCAGCGTTCGCGAGGCTGCGCCGCCTAGCCGACAAGTAATTTTGAAGGAGAAAAGCATCATGGTTATTATTCTGAAACAAAATCAAGACAAAAAAAAGGTTGATGAACTGATTCATTGGTTGGAAGATTTTCAGGTACAGGTCAATGTGGTAAATGGATCTCACACGACGATATTGGGCTTGATCGGAGACACTTCCAAAATCGATATCGAAAGCGTTGCCGCAAAAGACGTTGTGGAAAGCGTAAAACGAGTTCAAGAGCCTTACAAAAACGTCAACCGAAAATTTCACCCTGATGATACCATTATTGACGTCAACGGGCGAAAAATCGGCGAAGGCTACATGAACGTGATTGCCGGTCCCTGCTCGGTGGAATCCGAGGAGCAAATCTGTGAGGTTGCCAGACGGGTAAAAGCGGCAGGAGCTTCTTTCCTCCGCGGCGGCGCATTCAAGCCTCGCACCTCGCCTTATTCCTTTCAGGGACTGCGTGCGGAAGGCATTGAGCTTTTGACCGAAGCACGAGCCCAAACCGGTCTGCCGATCGTTACCGAAATCATGAGCTTGCAGCATCTCGATCTGTTCAACGATGTGGATATCATTCAGGTCGGCGCAAGAAACATGCAAAACTTTGAGTTGCTCAAGGAATTAGGACATTCCAAAAAGCCGATTTTGTTAAAACGCGGTTTGGCGAATACCATTGAAGAATTGCTGATGAGCGCGGAATACATCACTGCCGGAGGAAACAATCAGATCATCCTCTGCGAACGCGGCATCCGTACCTTTGAAACCATGACCCGCAACACTTTGGATATCTCGGCAATTCCGCTTTTGAAAAAAGCAACCCACTTTCCTGTCGTGATCGATCCGAGCCATGCCTCCGGCATCTCTTCTTTGGTTCTTCCTCTTTCTCTTGCTGCGGTTGCCTGCGGTGCAGACGCTTTGATCATCGAAGTCCACAATGATCCAAAAAATGCATTGTCGGACGGTGCACAATCGCTGACTCCGGATGAATTTGATACTGTTATGAGTAAAATTTCGGCGCAAGCGGCTTTCTCAGGAAAGAAAATGCAGTAAATCCGATACCCCTTTTGATCTGTTTTTCGGCAGAAAAATCAGGCAAAAGAAACCATCGAAAAAGGGATAGTGATTTTTATGATGACCTTACAGATAAACGCCAGCACCGCATATGAAATTATGGTGGGAAGAAATTTGTTGTCCGGCTGTGCCGCGAAAATCAAGCAAATTTCCAAAGCCGAAACCGTTGTCATTGTGACCGACGATATTGTGGAGCCTCTTTACGGCTCGGTAGTCAAACAATCCTTGGAGGCCGAGGGATTTCGCGTGGAAACCTTTGTTTTCCCTCACGGAGAACAATCAAAATCTCATCACACGCTGATCGCGTTGTATGATTTCCTTTGCGATCAATCGGTGACACGCGGCGATCTGCTGATTGCTTTAGGAGGCGGCGTTGTCGGTGATCTGACCGGATTTTGTGCCGCTACCTATCTGCGCGGTATCGATTATGTGCAGATTCCTACCACTCTGCTTGCTCAAATCGACTCCTCGGTCGGAGGCAAAACGGCAGTAGATACCGAAAAAGGAAAGAATTTAGTCGGTGCCTTTAAACAACCGTCACTGGTGCTATGTGATGTGGATACCCTCGACACCCTAACGCCCGCAATTTTTGCGGACGGTATGGCGGAAGCGATTAAATACGGGCTGATCAAAGATAAAAAGCTGTTTGAGATGATTGCGGAAAATAATATTTCCGAAATTTTGGAAAATATGATCTATCAATGCATCAAAATCAAGGCACAGGTCGTCGAGGCGGACGAGTTTGACAAAGGAGAACGTATGCTGTTAAACTTCGGCCACACGATCGGCCACGCGATTGAAAGGCAATATCACTATCAAACCTATACGCACGGAACAGCGGTTGGTATCGGCATGGTCTATATTTCCGCCATATCCGAACAGGCAGGTTTCACTCCTAAGGGCACGACCGAGGCGATTAAGCGCTGTCTGCGCAAATATCAACTTCCCTGCTCGGTCAAAATCACACCGGAACAAATCTTAGGCATTTCTTCTAATGATAAAAAACGGGATAAAAATGACATCAATCTCATTTTGCTGAAAGAAATCGGACAAGCTTTTATCTGCAAGATGTCACTGGCAGAATATGCCGAATTTCTACAGTATCTGCCGATTCCCGCAGAACAGGCTGTCATTACACCTTCTGCGTTATCCGGAACAGTTCAAATACCGCCCTCGAAAAGCTACGCACACCGGGCGTTAATTGCCGCCGCATTAGCTGACGGTGTCAGCGTTATCCACAACATCGCTCATTCGGAGGATATTGATGCTACAATTTCCGGTTTAACGGCACTCGGAGCAGTGTTTGAGTTTCATGATCATTCAGTTACGGTGCGTGGTATCCGCAATCCTGCGGCAAATGCCAAAATAGACTGTCGGGAATCCGGTTCCACGTTAAGGTTTCTGGTACCGGTTGCCGCCGCTTTCGGAACGTCTTGTGAATTTTCCGGCAAAGGCAAGCTGCCATCCCGCCCGCTGCGTACCTATATCGATTGCTTTGCAGAAAAAGCGGTTTCGATCCAACCCGAATCCGGCATGCCGTTCCGGCTCACCGGAAAGCTGAAACCAGGCAAATTTTCATTAAGCGGTAATATCAGCTCTCAATTTATCACAGGCTTGCTGTTTGCACTTCCGCTGTTGGAGGGTGACAGTGAGATCGTGCTGACTTCTCCGCTGGAATCGGTCGATTATGTCAACATGACTGTGGAGATGCTACAATTAGCCGGTATCGAAATCACCTGCACAAAAAACGAATATCACGTGACAGGAAATCAGCACTATCACCCCTTTACTTATACAGTGGAAGGCGATTATTCCCAAGCCGCATTCTTTTTCACCGCGGCTGCAATCGGCTCTCCGATATCCTGCAAAGGATTAAATCCAAATTCTTTGCAGGGAGATAAAAAAATGCTGGATATTTTAAAACAAGCCGGTGCAGAGGTCCTTGTATCAGACAATACGGTGACGGTTTCCCATCGTTTATTGCAGCCGTTCACCGTAGATGCCAAAGACATCCCCGACATTGTGCCGATCTTATCAGTACTTGCCGCGCATTGTGCAGGAGAATCTCAAATCACCCATATTGAGCGACTGAAATACAAAGAATCCGACCGCATTCAAACCACTGCCGCATTACTGAAAAGCCTCGGCGCAGAAGTAATCGCTTATGATGACCGATTGGTCATCCAAGGCGGGAAGCCGTTATGCGGCGGTGTTGTCGACAGCTTTCGGGATCATCGTATTGCCATGTCTGCCGCCGTTGCCGCCGTTCAAGCGACTTCTGCCGTCACCATCCTACATGCGGAAGCCGTAAACAAATCATATCCGAACTTTTTTGAAGACTATAATCAACTAGGAGGTCGTGCCAATGTCGTCCCTATGGAATAACGGAGTTTCCATTTCCATCTTCGGAGAATCCCACGGAAAAGCAATCGGCGTAGTGATAGACAATCTTCCCCCGGGAGAAACCATTGACAACGAAAAACTTCTTCGTTTTATGTCCAGACGCGCTCCGAAAAATGACGTTACTTCTACACCCAGAAAAGAAAAAGATATTCCGATTATTTTATCCGGTCTCAAAGACGGCAAGACCACCGGCGCGCCTCTTGCCGCAATGATCGAAAACAGTGACGCGCACTCCTCTGATTACAGCGAAATGAGCCGGAAAGCGCGTCCCGGTCATGCGGATTATACCGGATTTTTGCGGTACAACGGTTTTAATGACGTAAGAGGGAGCGGACACTTTTCCGGACGGCTGACTGCACCGCTGACCTTTGCGGGAGCAGTTGCGGCGCAGATATTGGAACAACGGAATATCTACACGGCAGGTCATATTTTTGCCATTCAAAACGTGCGGGATACTCCGTTTGACACCGTAAACTTTTCCAAAGAGGATGTTTTATTTTTACAAAGCCGTGATTTTCCGACGGTGGATCCGAAAGCAGAACTGATGATGAAATCCGCCATTGACGCTGCCAGAATGAATTGTGATTCGGTCGGGGGGATCATCGAATTGTGCGCCGTCGGCTTTCCGGCAGGAATCGGCTCTCCGATGTTTGACGGACTGGAGAATGCAATCAGTTCGATTATGTTCGGCATTCCGGCTGTGAAAGGCATTGAATTCGGCGCCGGATTCGATGTATGCAATCTATACGGCTCCCAAAATAACGATGCTTTCTATACCGATGAAAGCGGCGACATTAAAACACGTACCAACAATCACGGCGGGATTCTGGGCGGCATTTCCTCCGGTATGCCGATCAGTCTCAAGATCGCGATGAAGCCTACGCCCTCGATCAGTCAAACGCAGGAAACGGTTGATTTTCTGGAGCATCAAAACACCACTATTTCCGTTCGCGGCAGACATGATCCTTGTGTTGTCCCGCGCGCTGTTCCGGTAGCCGAAGCAGCACTGAATATCGCTCTATTAGGGCAACTGATCAAAGCGGGGATAAAATAAATAATACGGGGCTGTGACAGCCCCGTATTATTTATTATTGAATTTTATTTTTAATATTTTGCACGTGTTCTTGTTTTAAATGCTCTGGAACATTTGCATATGTAAAAAGTTTCGAAAATATTTGGTCAATCTGTTCTTCTGTAAAAATCACAGGAGAATGTGTTAGTTGATGATAGAGTACCGTACTTAGTGCATCTCGTTTAAATATTTTAAATCTTTGCAAATTCATCGGTACACTTTTTAAATCACAACGTTCACTAAATACAATATAAGAGATAAAATTGCTAATAGGTAATTTCAAAAGAGAAGACAGTGCATTTATATGAGATTGATTTTGCTTTATCGGATTATAAAAATAATATTTTTCGTTATAATGGCTGGCTTTGTTATATATAGATTGAACCCATTTATCTGCATGTTCATTACCAAAAATCCATCCTGAATAATTTTTACTTTCTATTACAAAAATTCCTGTTACATCAATTAAAATAGTGTCTATTTCAGTTGTATTTCCTTTGTCGTCTTTAGGTATATAGATATTATGAAGAATTTTATAATATCTATGTTGACAGCATTGTATGATGACATCTTCAATTAACCATTCACCGTAAGCCCCTACGCTAGAATTAAAATAATTGCCGCGCGTATCGTTTATATGTTCAAGATAAGTATGATAATTAGACTCAGAAGTTTTATTATAAGAAACTGGCAATGTTTTTACAAGACGCTCTTTTCGCCATAAAGGCTTATGATAAATTTCAAAAAAATAGTTTCCATATGGTAATCCAATTAATGCTGAAACATCTGCATGTAAAATATTATCACGAACAATTTCTCCATTTTGATTTTTAATAATAATTCTTTCTTTTTTGTAACGAATTATTACCACAACTAACACAGCTAAAACAAATAATATAATCATAAGAAAAAAAGCATAAACATCAGATTCTTTTAAATGATACATAATTGCCTCCTCGCATATATCTACAATCCAAATTCCTCCGGATGTTTCAGATAGGATAGCACATCGTTTTTATCAGCCAGCCATTCCTGAAAGGCAGTCGCACTGCCGGTAACTAATCCCAACTGAAATGCCTTTGCGTAATCCCCCGTATTCAAATATCCTGCCAAAAAACCTGCTACCATCGAATCTCCGGCGCCCACCGAATTCACGACCTTGCCCTTGGGCGGCTCACTTTGATATACCGCGCCGTTTTCCGTTAGCAGGATTCCTCCGTCCTTTGCCATTGAAATCATCACATTACGGGCGCCGAGCTCCTGCAGTTTTTTTGCATACCGAACGATCTCATCTTGAGTATGCAGCGTAACCCCGAACATTTCACCCAACTCATGATGATTCGGCTTGATTAAAAACGGATGATATTTCAACACATTCAGCAATAACTGCTTGGTAGCGTCCACCACCACCCGCACATTTTTGCAGGCTAACTTTGCCATGATCTGCTCGTAAATATCCGACGGCAAGGTATTGGGAATACTTCCTGCCAGCACCAGAATATCCCCATCAACAAGTTGATCTAACTTTTGATAAAGCATTTCTAACGCTGATGATGTGATAGCAGGTCCCTGACCGTTGATCTCGGTTTCCTGCTTCGATTTCACTTTGACATTGATTCTGGTCAGCCCGTCTTCCAGCTTAATAAAATCCGGATAGCATCCAAACTTTTGCAGTAAACGCTCCACTTCATCTCCGGTAAAACCTGCTGTAAATCCAAACGCTTTATTCGGAACGCCCAAACGGGACAGCACAACAGACACATTGATACCTTTTCCGCCCGGATAAACTACCTCACGGTCGGTACGGTTGACACAATCCGGAATAAAATCCGAAACATAGGTAATATAATCGATAGACGGATTAAAGGTTACAGTATAAATCATTTTATATGATCAATCCTTTGCCGAAAGTAATATTATAATACTAAAATCTGATTGAAAGCATTTCATTAGATTTTAGTATTATACCTAATAAACAAAAAAGTCTGGATGCAGATGCATCCAGACTCACTTTGGAGCGGGTTACGAGGCTCGAACTCGCTACC
>JAQXIB010000112.1 GCA_029007575.1 Clostridiales bacterium
CCTTTTGCAATGATGGTGAAAAAGCATTGGTGAAGGAGTATGTCTTGTCACGGGACTATAAAGTGCTGTTCGGGAAAGGAACCTTGTTCGCCAGTCCATGGTACGAGGCAATTCCCAGAACGTGGTTTTTGAGCTATGACCTGTTCTTTGAGGAGGGGGTAATAGCAGAGGATGTGGAATGGTTCAGCCGGCTGTTGGATTGTGTAACCGATATTATTTGTATTGAATCGAAATTCTATGTATACCGTATTCGTCAGGGTTCCATTTCAAATACACCCACATTGAAAGCGATATTTGGCATCGAAGGGCATATTGAAAAAATGTTATCGAAACAACGGCTGTCTCCACAAGAATGGAGAGATTGCTATCTCGGAGAGCAGACTGCTAACTTTGCGATAGTGCTGTCGAGATGTACATATCCAAGTATAGAGTTGGAGCAGTATACGCGGTTCTTTCCGTTGTTAAGAAAAGCGGTGAGAAGCAGAAGCAAAATAATTTACATCTTGAATCAAATTTTTGGTGCTAAGAAAACGCTTTCACTACTGAAAAAGGTTGGATGACGATGAAAGTGCTAATCATCTCTCTGGAAACGTGGCGTGATGGAACCAACGGTGGGAATGTATTGACAAATCTGTTTACCGGAATGGATGCCGAGTTTGCGCAGATCTATTGCTCCGCCGGAGCTCCTGACAACAATATTTGTACCCACTATTTTCAGATGACAGACGCCATGGCAATTGACAGCTTGCTGCACAAAAGACCAATGGGGCGTGTTATCAACTGCTTAGAATCTAATACGGTTGCGATGGACAGTACAGACCAGGCCATCGGAAAGGTAAAGCGACTCGGTAGTTCCGATGCCCTGCGTGTAGTCCGGGAGCTGGTTTGGGCAATGTCTGACTATCGAAATGAGGCATTGAAGAAATTTGTTTTGGATTTTGATCCGGATATTATTTTTGCGCCCCACTATGGCGTTACATACATGCTGTCCTTGACAGAGTATGTGGCGAAGCTAACTGGAAAGCCGATTATTTCCTATATTTCGGATGACTCCTATTCATTGAAACATATCAATTACTCCCCGTTTTTCTGGATGAACAGGTTTGTGCTTCGATATAAAACCAGAAGAGTATGGAAACGATATGAGTTAATTTATACCATGACAGAAACTCAAAAGGAGTATATGTCGAAATTGGGAAAGCCAATGAAAGTACTTATGAAATCCGCTTCCTTCGGAGATGTTCCGGAAAAGAAAACGGTGGGAACCCCGATTCGCTTGGTATATGCCGGCGGCATCTATCTGAATCGCTGGAAAACCCTCGCCGCGATTGCTGACGCAATCCGGGAACTGAATCGTGATGGTGTAAAACTCACGCTAGATATCTACACTGGAAACGAGATTTCGTCGGAAATTAATAAAAAGCTGAACGATGGTGTTCACAGTGTCATACACGGCAGTGTAAGTCAGGAAGAATTGAAGGAGATTTATCACAGCAGTGACATCGCCTTGCATGTGGAATCCTTTGACCTGAAAAACCGGTTGGCTGTCCGAATGTCCTTCTCCACAAAAATCGTGGACTGCCTTTCCAGTGGTTGTGCGGTCATGGCGGTTTGTGATGAGAAGCAGGGCGGCATGGTCTACCTGAAGGAAAACGACGCCGCTATCTGTGTAACCGATCCGAAGGATATTGATAAAACGCTGCGCACTCTGGCGGATAACCCGCAGCGGATTGTGGAGTACGCTGCCAAAGCGAAGCAGTGCTGCATCCGAAACCATAGCCAGGAACAAAACCGGGCAATGATTCTGGAGGATTTTGAAAGGTATTGTAAATGAGAGTATTGTTTGTCAATGCGGTGTGTGGATCCGGAAGCACCGGCAGGATATGCACAGACATTGCGGATGCGCTGAGAGAGCTCGGTCACGAGGCCCGAATCCTGTACGGAAATGGAATGAGTGCCTATCCAAACGCGGTTCGGGTAGGATCAGATTTCTCTGTAAAACTGAATGCCCTGTATGCACGAGTTTCCGGATACACCGCCCACGGCGCGATTCCTGAAACAAAGCGGATTATTCAGGAAATCCTGACATTTCGTCCCGATGTGGTTCATCTGCATAATCTTCACGCAAATTATGTTCATCTGACGCAGCTGCTGGCCTTTTTGGCAGAAAAGGACATCCCAACGGTAATCACCCTGCATGACTGCTGGTTTTTTACCGGGAAGTGCAGCCATTATCATTCCGTCGGCTGTACAAAATGGCAGACAGGCTGCGGAAATTGCGAAAAGCTAAAAGACGACATTCCAAGCTTTTTCTTTGACAAAACCCAGGCTATGTGGCTGGAAAAGAGGGATGGTTTTTCTAAAATCAAAAGGCTCGGTGTCATTGGTGTTTCTAACTGGATAACCGATGAGGCGAAAAAGTCTTTTCTGGCAGATGCAGCCATTGTCAGAAGAATCTATAACTGGATAGATTTAAAAACCTTTGTCCCCCGGAATGTACAGAATCCTGACGAAAAAGCGTTTACGATCTTCTGTGCCAGTGCTTCCTGGAACAGGAACACAGATAGATTTCGGGATTTACAAAGCCTGGCGGCGCAGCTGGATCCCTCTATGGAGCTTGTTGTTGCAGGTGATGTGGAGTGTCCCGAGCAGCTGCCGCCCAACGTAACTTGCATTGGATATCTTAATAGCCAGGAGGTGTTGGCATCCGCATATGCAAGCGCCGATGTCTACGTGCATCTATCCAGAGAGGACACCTTCGGCAAGGTAATTGCGGAAGCGCTGGCCTGTGGTACCCCGGCAGTTGTGTATGATTCTACGGCATGCCCGGAAATCGTAACACCGGGCACGGGATATGTGGTTCCTGTCGGCGATATAGAAGGAATTCTTAACTGTTGCAGGTTGATCAAAGAGAATGGCAAAGATATCTATACGCGGCTCTGCAGAGCATCTACGGAAAATCGATTCGACAAGGAGAAGCTGATTGCGGAAACCTTTGCGTTGTACGCAGAAGTGACAGAAACGATAGCATAAGGAGCG
>JAQXIB010000113.1 GCA_029007575.1 Clostridiales bacterium
AAAATAATTCCCGCTACAACAAAAGAAGCAACACAAAGTAATATGACTGTTGTAGTGTCCATTGGTACGACTATTCCTCCTTTTTTGTTTTTTATTATCATTTGTTTTTAAAAGATCAAAATGTGCAAACACACATTATATATATTTTATAACTATCCGGCTCAGATGTCAAGGAATTTATACGGTTGTTTACAATTTCACTCATTTTTGACTCTCACTGACCGACGAAGTCCATTTGCTTTTTTCCATATTTGTAAAAGGGAAAATCAATTTTTGGTTTTCCCGATTGTACATATTTGATTTGGTAATCAGCACAGAGCCGGTGTCATGGGAAGCAGGCAGACGGGTTCCTTTGACTGCCTGTATCGCTGAATTTACGGCAGCATATCCCATGTTAAACGGCTTTTGCACCACAGTGGCTTTGATGACGCCCTCCTCGATCAATGCAATCTCACGCAAAGAACTGTCAAAGCCGACAATACACACGGTATCGCTCAACCCCATTTTTTTGACGGCGATAGCCGCTCCCATAGCGGACACTTCATTGACGCCGACGATTCCTTTGATATCCGGATGCTCTTTCAGCATTTTTTCAGTTTCGGATATGGCTAAAACTTCCTGGCTGTTGCAGTAGCGAATGTCAGCCAGTACCAAATCATTATTTGCCAATGCGGTTTTGACTCCGTTGGTACGGTCTATGGCGGTGGAAGCGCCGGGTGTTTGCCCGATGATGCCGATTTTCGCTCCGGGGGATAGATATTCGGCGAGCTTGTTCCCGGCTTTCTCACCGGCAATGACATTGTCGGTGGCAATGAGAGGCGGACAATTTTCCATGTTCAAGTAGCAATCCGCTAAAATCACTTTGATTTTTTTGTCCATTGCTTTTTGGGTGACCGGCACCAACTGATCGATATCGGTCGGTACCAGGATGATTGCATCCGGCTTGGATTGAATCGCTTCCTCCATTAAAGCGATTTGACCGTCAATATCTGTTTCGCCGGCAGCTTGTTCAATTTTTAAGGTGATACCGTCAAATTCATTCTGAGCAGCGTACAGGCCTTCTCGGAAGCTTTTCCAGAAATCAATGCTGTAATCGCTTTCTTTCCCGATAAAGATAATGGTCGGATTGTATTTTTTATAGGTTGAAGCGACGACTAAAGCTGCCATCAGCACAACGCCGATCAACGTAAAAACAGCAATAAACTTTCGATATTTTCTTTTGTTTTTGATCATAAGTCCTCCGCCAGACAATCCTGTCTGCTTTAACAAAAATCTGCTGAGCATATGACATGCATGGAACATTAAATAACTTTCGGAATCACAACGTGTACCGTGGTGCCTTCTCCGTATCGGCTGAAAAATTGAAGCCCGTATTGTTCTCCGAAATACAACTTGATCCGTTCATTCACATTGTTTACACCGATTCCGCTTCCGCGGCTGACGGTGTTTTTCTTGGGCGCAAAGATATTTTTCAGTTGTTCTTCGGTCATGCCCTCGCCGTGGTCGGTGACGGTGAATACGACGGCATCTTCGGTTTCAAAGGCACCGATTTCAATCAAGCCGTTGGTTGTTTTGCTTTTCACGCCGTGAAGGATCGCATTTTCCACTAACGGCTGCAGCACGACCTTTAATATCTTATATTTTTTGATGTTGTCGTCGACATCGATGTGGTAAGTAAGCTTGTCCTGATAGCGCATTTTTTGAATGGTCAGGTAGCTGGTAATGTTGTCGATCTCCACCTGAATCGGGATGATTTCATCCCCTTTGCTGATGCTTGTACGGAACAAATTGGCCAGCGCGGAGGTCATCTCCACGACCTCGTCGGTGTTTCCGGCTTCCGCCATCCAGATGATAGAGTCAAGGGTGTTGTATAAAAAATGCGGATTGATTTGTGCCTGCAATGCTTTGAGCTCACTTTTTCGTTTTTGTTCCTGTTCCGCTACGGTCTGATGCATCAACTGGTCAATCTTTTGGATCATCGTGTTGTAGCTTTTCCCCAGATCGGCAATTTCGTCTTTCCCGGTTATGGTAACAGGCGCCTGGAAGTTTCCTTCTTCTACCTGTTTCACCGACCGTGCATAAGAGCCAGGGCAGCGAGTATCCGGTAGTAATAATGCCGATAGCAGGCGGCGCGCCGCAGCTTATGACAAGGAACCTTTTGTATACCGTCGT